>CALLYX010000318.1 GCA_937858775.1 uncultured bacterium
CGCTGATGCCATTGATCCTAGAGCTGCAGCAGGCCTATACCGACGCCAAGGCGGATCCGGCGTTCAAGGCCGAGCTTGAAAACCTCAACACCCACTATACCGGCCGCCCGTCGCCGCTGTATTTCGCCGAACGCCTGACGCACCATCTCGGCGGGGCGAAGGTGTACCTCAAGCGCGAGGACCTCGCGTTCACCGGGGCCCACAAGATCAACAACTGCCTCGGCCAGGTCCTCCTGGCCGTCCGGATGGGGAAAAAGCGGATCATCGCGGAGACCGGCGCCGGACAGCACGGCGTGGCGACGGCCACCGCCGCGGCGCGTTTCGGCCTCCCGTGCACGGTCTACATGGGCGAGGAGGATATGCGCCGCCAGCGCCTCAACGTCTTCCGGATGGAGCTCCTCGGTGCGCGGGTCGTGCCGGTCACGACGGGAAGCCGCACCCTGAAGGACGCGATAGACGAGGCGATGCGCGACTGGGTCACCAACGTCCGCGACACGCACTTCGTCCTCGGAACGGTGGCGGGGCCGCACCCGTATCCGCTCATGGTGCGCGAGTTCCAGCGCGTCATCGGGAGGGAGGCGAAACGGCAGATCCTTGCCGCCGAGGGGAGACTCCCGGACCTGCTCATCGCGTGCGTCGGCGGGGGGAGCAACGCGTTAGGGCTCTTCCACGACTTTCTTTCCTTCCCGGGCGTGCGGATGATCGGCGTCGAGGCGGGCGGGCTCGGGATCGGCAGCGGAAGGCACGCGGCGCGCTTCAGCGGCGGGCGGCCCGGCGTCTTCCAGGGCAGCCTGAGCTACGTCCTTCAGGACCGCGCGGGGCAGATCCTGTCCACGCACTCGATCTCCGCCGGGCTCGACTACGCGGGGGTCGGCCCAGAGCACAGCGCCCTCCATCGCTCGGGGCGCGTCCGGTACGTGAGCGTCACGGACGGCGAGGCGTTGCGCGCGTTCCGGCTCCTGAGCGAGAGGGAGGGGATCATACCCGCCCTCGAGTCCGCCCACGCCGTCGCCTACGCCCGGAAGATCGTGCCGGGCATGGGCCGGGGCCGGATCGCGATCGTCAACATCTCGGGGCGCGGCGACAAGGACGTGGAGACGGTCGAGCGGGAGCTTCGGGGAAGGGGCCGATGAACCGGATAGACGCCGCGTTCGCGCGGCTGAGGGCGGAGCGGAGGAGCGGATTCATCGCCTATCTCACCGCAGGGGATCCGTCCCCGGCCTTGACGATCCCGTTCGTGCGGGCCCTGGAGGCGAACGGGGCGGATATCGTGGAGCTGGGCGTCCCGTTCTCCGACCCGCTCGCCGACGGCGTGGTCAACCAGCGGTCGGCGGAGCGGGCGCTGCGCCGGGGCGTGACGCTCAAGACCGTCCTCGGGCTGGTCGCGCGGTTGAGGAAGGAGTCGGAGATCCCTGTGGTCCTTTTCACCTACCTCAATCCCGTCTACGCGTACGGGTTCGAGCGATTCGCGTCGGACGCCTCGCGCGCCGGGGTGGACGGCGTCTTGAGCCTCGACCTGCCCCCGGAGGAGGCGTCAGAGTACGAGGCCGTCCTCGCGGCGCGCGGCATCCGGACCATCTTCCTCGTCGCACCCACGACCCCGCCCGCGCGCCTCCGGCTCATCGCGGCCCACGCCCGCGGATTCATCTACTGCGTTTCGAGGACCGGGGTCACCGG
>CALLYX010000319.1 GCA_937858775.1 uncultured bacterium
GAACCTGCCCTCCCCAAGCGCGGCAGCCGCGCGGGCCTCGCAGATCCCGGCCATGTCGCCGGAGATGTCGAGGCCGGGCTTCAGCCGCTTCGCCTCGGAGAAGGCGCGCGAGGCCTCGTCGAACCGCCCCTGTGAGACGAGCCAGCGGCCGTTGTTGAGGGAGAGGTCGGCGAGGGAGTCGTCGCCCATGCTGCCGGGGGCCAGCGCCTTCGCGGCGCCGGCCTCGTCCATCGCCTTCTGGAGCTTCCCCGTGCCCGCGAGCGCCTTCGCGAGCCTGCCGTGCAGGGCGGCGTCGTTCGGGGAAAGTTCGAGGGCTTTGGCGAATTTTTCCTCCGCGCCGGGGAAGTCGCCCCGCCCCAGCGCCTCGTCGCCCAGGGCGCCGTAGATGCCCGCAAGCTCCTTCCCGTATGCGAAGTCCGCCTGGCGGGCCCTGAGCCACTCGTACTCCTTTTCGGCCCCCTTCAGGTCCCCCGACTTCAAATACGCCTCTGCGAGAAGATCGTGCACATGCTCGTTGTCGGGGGCGCCGTCGCGCGCCTTGATGAGAATCCCTATGGCGCGCGGCAGCTGCCCGTCCTTGAGCAGCCCCTCGGCCTGAGCGATCGCCTCTCCCGCCGCCGGGGCCGGCGTCGCGGGAATCCCGGCCTTTCCGCGGAGCCTGCCGATCGCCGACATCACCTCGGCCGCGTCGGGCGCATTGAGGTTCGCATCGAGGTAGGCCTGGTAATGCCTGAGGGCGTCCGCGGTCTTGTCGAGCCTGGTCTCGGAGATGCGGGCGATGTCGAGGTGCGCGCGCGCGCCCGCCGCGCCGCCCTTCGCGGCGACCTTCTCGTACGCCTCGACGGCCCTGGCGTACTCCCCCCTCTCCTCGAAAACCCGCGCCGCCTGCTGCAGCTCATCCGTGGCGTCGGCGAGGGCGGAGCGTATCCCCGGATCCTCCATCAGGCCTTCGACGATCCTCTTCACCGCCTCGGCGCGCGGGCCCGGCGGGGACAGATCGAGGTAGCGGCGGTACGCCCTCGCCGCGTCGGCAGGACGATCGAGGTGCGTCTGGTAGAGGATGCCGAGGTTGTAATAACCGGTGGCGAAGGAAGGGTCCAGCCCTATCGCGCGCTCGAACTGCTCGGCGGCCTTGTCGTAGAGACCCACCTTGCCGTAACAGACTCCGAGCTGGTTGTACGCCTTCATGAAGCGCGGATTGATCCTGAGCGCCGTCCTGAGCTCGCCGATCGCCCGGTCGTGGTCGCCGCCCTCCTTGTAGCGCATCGCGAGCTCGTAGTGGCGCTCGTCGCGCTGCCCGCAACCGCCGAGGGCGGCGGCCAGAAGGGCGCACGCGGCGGCATGGAATATCTTCTTCATCCCGTCTCCGGCGGTCGTTCGAACGCTGTTTTCGTCTCCTCCCCGGGCTGGGGCCCGCAGTGAAACATTGTACACCGGCTGGACGGGGGGGGCAACGAAATACGGGCACGCGGCGCAACGCCACGGTTACGGCGGGGCCAAGATCCGTCTTGATTGAAAAGGGGGCGCGGAGAGAAAAGGGATGGGGCTCACCCCTTCTTCCGGAAGGCGAAGGCGCCGTTGGCGTCCGCGTCCACCTCGACGGTGTCCCCCTCGTGGAACCGCCCTTCGAGCATCGCGAGGGCGAGCGGATCCTGGATGAAGCGCTGGATGGCGCGCTTCAAGGGCCGGGCGCCGTAATCGGGGTCGTAGCCGGCGCGGGCGATTCCGGCGCGGGCGGCGTCGGTGACGAGGAGCGTCAGCTTCCGCTCCTCGATGCGCGCCTCGAGCAGGCGGAGCTGAATATCCACTATCCGCGCGATCTCCTTCTCGCCGAGGGAGCGGAAGACGACGATCTCGTCCACGCGGTTGAGAAACTCGGGGCGGAAATGACCCTTGAGCGCCTCCGCGATCTTCCCCCGTATCTCGGCCTCCCCCGCCCCGGCCGCCCCCATGAGCCGCCGGGAGCCGATGTTCGAGGTCATGATGACGATGGCGTTCCTGAAGTCGACCGTCCGCCCTTGCCCGTCGGTGAGCCGGCCGTCGTCCATGATCTGGAGGAGGATGTTGAAGACGTCCGGGTGCGCCTTCTCGATCTCGTCGAGGAGGATCACGGTGTACGGCCGCCGGCGCACCGCCTCGGTGAGCTGCCCCCCCTCCTCGAAGCCGACGTACCCGGGGGGGGCCCCGATGAGGCGCGCGACCGAGTGCTTCTCCATATACTCGGACATGTCGATCCGGACCATCGCCGACTCGCTGTCGAAGAGGAAAACCGCGAGGGCGCGCGCCAGCTCCGTCTTCCCCACCCCCGTGGGGCCGACGAAGATGAACGAGCCGACCGGCCGGTTCGGGTCGCCGAGCCCCGCGCGCGCGCGGCGCACCGCGTTGGAGACGGCCGCGATCGCCTCGTCCTGCCCCACCACCCGCTCCCGCAACCGCGCCTCCATCCTCACGAGCTTCTCTTTCTCCCCCTCCACTAGGCGGGAGACGGGGATCCCGGTCCAGGAAGACACCACCTCCGCGATATCTTCCTCGTCCACCTCCTCCTTCAGCATCTTCCGGTCCTTCTGGAGCGCGGCGAGCCCCCGGTTCGCCTCGTCGAGCTGCTTCTTGAGCCCCGCGAGGACGCCGTAGCGGTACTCCGCCGCCTTGGCGAGATCCCCCTCCCGCTCCGCGATCCCCTCGCGCGCCTTCGCGTCCTCGATCTTCCGCGTGATCTCGCGTATCCGGGCGATCCCGCCCTTCTCTGCGTCCCACTGCGCCCGCATCCCGTCGCGGATCTCCTTCTCCCCCGCGAGATCCCTTTCGAGCTTCTTCAGGCGTTCCCGCGACGCCTTGTCCTTCTCCTTGGCGAGGGCCTGCCGCTCGATCTCGCCCTGGGTGATCCGCCGTTCCATCTCGTCCAGCTCTGTCGGGCGGCTGTCGATCTCCATCTTGAGGCGCGACGCCGCCTCGTCCACGAGGTCGATCGCCTTGTCGGGGAGGAACCGGTCGGCGATGTAGCGGTGCGATAGCGCGGCCGCCGCCACGAGCGCCCCGTCCCGTATCCGCACGCCGTGGTGCACCTCGTAGCGGTGCTTCAGCCCGCGGAGGATGGCGATCGTGTCTTCGACCGACGGCTCGCCGGTGAAGACCGGCTGGAACCGCCGCTCCAGCGCTGCGTCCTTCTCGATCTGCTTCCTATACTCGTCCAGGGTGGTCGCGCCTATGCAGCGGAGCTCCCCGCGCGCAAGCATCGGCTTGAGCATGTTGGAGGCGTCCACCGCCCCCTCCGCCGCCCCGGCCCCGACGAGCGTGTGCAGCTCGTCGATGAAGAGAATGACCTCGCCGGCCGCGGCGGCGATCTCCTTGAGCAGCGCCTTCATGCGCTCCTCGAACTCGCCGCGGAACTTCGTCCCGGCCACCAGCGCGCCGATGTCAAGGGCGAGGATACGCTTGTTCCTGAGCCCATCCGGGATGTCGCCCTTCGCGATCCGCTGGGCGAGCCCCTCGGCTATGGCGGTCTTCCCGACGCCGGGCTCGCCGATGAGCACCGGGTTGTTCTTCGTCCGGCGGGAGAGGACCTGCATCACCCGCCGTATCTCGTTGTCCCTCCCGATCACAGGGTCGAGCTTGTCGCGCCGGGCGAGGGCGGTTAGGTCCCTGGTGAAGCGCTCGAGGGCCCGGTATTTGCTCTCCGGGCTCTGGTCGGTCACGCGGTGGCTCCCGCGGACCTTGACGAGCGCCTTGAGAAGGCGGTCCCGGTCGACCCCCATCCGGCCCAATATCTCGGCCGTCTCCCCCGCCTCGCGCCCGGTCAGCGCGAGCAGGAGGTGCTCGACGCTCACGTACTCGTCCTGGAGCGCGGCGGCCTCGCGGAATGCCTCCTCCAGGACAAGACTCAGCGCGCGCCCCGGCGACGGGGGGGCGGCCATGGCGCCGTGGACGCGGGGAATCCGATCGAGGCTTTCCCTGATCGCGGCCTCGATCGCGCCGCGGTCCGCCCCCGCCTCCGCCAGGAGCGGCGCGGCCACGCCGTCACGCTGGGCGATGGCGGCGAGGAGGAGATGCGCGGGGGTGAGTTCCTGCTGGTTCTCCTCGGCCGCGATGCGCCCGGCCCCTTGGAGCGCCTCCTGGGATTTGAGCGTCAGCTTGTCGAAGTTCACGGACAGCCTCCGGGCCGCACCGGGCATGGAGAAACGGGCGCCGCCGCGAATGCGCGCGGACGGCGGCGGGAATGCCCCCGTGGGACGGCGCATCGCGCTGCCGTCCGCTCGGGTCCTCGGCGGCTATTCCCTCCGCACCTTCGAGGATCCCGCCTGTTTCGCGAAGATCGGGTCGATCGCCGCCATGAGCCCCTCCTCGGTGAACGGCTTCGTCACGTACGCGTCCGCCCCGAGCCGCAGCCCTTTCTCCACGTCGCTCTGCTTATCGAGGGCGGAGACGATGACGACCGGGATATCCTTGGTGGCGGGATTCTTCTTGAAGACGTCGCAATACCAGTATCCGGAGAAAAAGGGCATCATGATGTCCAGGACGATCAGGTGCGTGGTCGAGGCCATGACCTTGGAGATGGCGTCGACGCCGTCCGAGGCCGTCACGGCCTCATGGCCGTGCCGCTCCAAGATCTTGGCGATCATCTCGGCGACATGCGCGTCGTCCTCGATCACGAGAATCCTGCGCCTCGCGGCGGCCCTCATACGGCGTGCTCCTCCCTTTCTCGCGGCGGCCCGTCCTCCGGCAGGTCGGCGGGGGCGGCCTCCCCCGGGAGCTCGAGAAGAAAGAGCGCCGCGTCCTCCATCTTGATCTTATCCGACGGCGCCTCGAGGAGAAATATAGGCACCAGCACCTCCAGCGAAAGGTTCAGGCAGGCGTAGACGGAAAGGCGCATCCCGGACTTTCCACGCTCGTCCACGGCGTCGAGGAAGAAGCCGGCCTCCGGGCCGCCGGAGGCGATGAGGAGATGCTTATACTCCGCCCCCCGGTCGAGGAACGCTGCGGTCTGATCGAGGCCCGCGCCGATCAGGCGCTCGCCGCCGCGGACGGGGGACAGCTCCGTCTTGCGGCTTCCCACGGCCATCTTGAGGAGGAGCCCCTTGGCGTGCGGGACCGCGCCGGTGCGCCGGGTCTCGAGCACGCTCTCGACGTTGAGCGGCGGCCCCCTCTTGATCAGCTCCCGGATGAAAGCCGCCACCTCCTTCTGCGACGAGAGGAAAACGGTCCCCGCGACCTTGTACGGGCCCTCCGGCGTGTTCCGCCCGTAGATATGCCCGGTGAGCTTCAGTGCGGCGCCGCCCTGGCGCAGGTCGCGGAAGATATACTCGGGCTTGAGCTTGATCCACTTGCTGTCGCCGCCGAAAAGCGGCACGAACGGCATGATCAGGTCGGCGTTGTCGCCCTCGGGGGAGAAGGTGACGGTGAGTTTCTCCGTGAGCACGGCGGGCCTGGCGGGCGCGCCCTTGCCCCCGAGGAACTCCTCAAGCTTCTCGATGCCCATGAAGCAGAGCGC
>CALLYX010000320.1 GCA_937858775.1 uncultured bacterium
GTTAATTCCGAAACTTGCCCCGGCGTTTGCCGGGCATTCGGCTTCTTCTCCGCAGATCATTTGGCTCATCTTGAGCATTGATGATTCGTGCCATAGCCTCTGCTTCCCACCTGAAACAGTTGCCTCCCATTATGTCGTCAGCCCATGAAACATCGCCGATTCATTCCTCGGATCGTTGCAGCGGCCGCCCTGCTCACAGGGCTGACAGGACTGTTCGTTGCCGGAATTCAAAATCCCCTTCAGGGCCAGGACGCTGCGCCATTTCAGATCTACAAGCTGTCTGAAGCAAGCCCGACTGAAGCTGGCCGAGGCGTACGAGGGGCTCGGGAGATACGACGCGGCGATACGGGAGCTCGAGAAGATCGCCGGCGCGGGGGGGGACGAGGGGGCCGCCGCCGTGAAGGAGATGGCGAGGATCCATGAGACGTTCAAGGGCGACTCCGCGAAGGCGATGACATATTACAAGAAGTATCTCGAGACCAAGCCGAAATCCGCCGACGCGAGGGAGATCGAGAAGAAGGTGAAGGAGGCCGAGAAGGAGAAGGAGCAGGTGGGCGAGTACCGAAAGAAGCTCGCGAAGAAGCCCTCCAGCGTCTCCGATCATTACAATCTCGCCGTGCTGCTCCAGCGCCAGGGCAAGTACCGCGAGGCTATAGACGCCTACCGGAGGGCGATCGCCATCGAGCCGGGCAACGCGCAGGCCCACTTCAACCTCGGCTACTGCTATGACCGGCTCAGGATGTCCGAGGAGGCGATCGCGGAGTACCGCGCGGCGATCCAGGTCAAACCCGATTACCTGAAGGCGTACAGCAACCTCGCGGCCATTTACAAGCAGAAGCGCTGGTACGGCAAGGCCATCGCCATGTTCCGGAAGGCGATCGAGATAGATCCGAACTACGCCCACGCTCATCTCGGTCTCGGCGCCGTCTACGCCGAGGGGCTGCACGACCGGCAGAAGGCGGTCCACCACTACACGCAATACCTCCGCCTCAATCCGCAGGGGCCCTTCGCCCCGCAGGTGCGCGCGTGGCTCGGGGGAAGGCGATGACGCCCCCGGCCCGGCACGTGGGCGCCGCGGCGCTGGCGCTGGCGTGCGCGCTCCTGGCCTCGGGATGCGGCGAAGGGGGCGAGGGGAGATCCGGCGCCGGCAAGGGCGCCCTCTACCATTACCGCCTCGCCGCCGAAAAGTATCGCGAGGGCGATTTCGACGCGGCGATCGGCATCTACGAGAAATCCATTCAGATGAACCCGGGGCTGGCCGAGGCGCACCTCGATCTCGGGATAATCTACGACGACTACAAGGGGGCCAAGGGGAAGGCGGTAGAGCAGTACCGCGCCTTCCTCGCCATCGAACCGCGCTCGGCCAAGGCCGAGATGGTCCGGCGGTGGATCGTCAAGGCCGAGGAGGACAAGGGGGCGCCGACCCCGGGCGGCGTTGCGTCCCAGGCCGCCGTATCCGGGGCGCCGGCCTCGCCGCCGCGCGCCGGGCACGATCTCGCGCGCGAAGACATGGCGATCGTCCGGGCGGAGAACGAGGCGTACCTCAAGACCGTCGAGGCCCTGAGAAACGAGCTGACCCAGGCGCGGGCCGAGATCGATTCCCTGCGCGAGGCGGGGGCGAAGGCGCCGGCGGGATCGCCGTTCGCCGCGGAGTCCACCGCGTCCGCCGCCGCGCTGGAGGCGGAGAAGGCCCGCCTCTGGGAGCGGTATCGCGCGGAGAAGGCGGATCTGGTCAAAACGATCGACGGGCTCAAGGAGGAGATCGCGGTCCTTCGGGCCCGGAAGGCGGCAGGCGATGACGCCTTGAAAGAGGCGCACGCGAGGATAGAGGCCGCGGCGCGGGGGACGCCGGCGGGCGCCCCACTGTCGAGCGATCTCGACGCCGCCCAGGAGAAGATACGGGAGTTGGAACGGCAGGTCGCCGCCTCCCAGCGGGACCGGGAATCGCTGGCGGCGAGGTTGCTCGAGGCGGAGCGGCGGCTGCAGGGATACCGCATGCAATCCACCTCGGACTCGCCGATCCTCCTCGCCAAGGTGAAGGCCGACGCGGAGCGGGAGCGGGAAGAGCTGAGGAAGAAGTATGAGCGCAAACTCGCGGAGGCGGCCTCCGAGTCCGCGAGGGATCGGGCGGGGCTGCAGAAGGCCGTCGCCGAGGCGCGGCGCGCCGCCGCGAAGGCGCAGGAGGCGCTGTCCGCCCCGGAGCGCCCCCAGGGCGCGGCGAGGACGGCGGCCGAGGCGGAGCGCGAGAAGGCCGAGCTGAAGCAGCATTACGAGAAAAGGCTCGCGGAGGCCGCCTCCGCCGCGGAGCGCGAAAAGGCCGAGGCGCAGAGGGGGCTGTCTGAGGCGAGAAGGGAAGCGGCGTACCTGAAGGATCAGTGCGAAAAGGCGCGCGCGAGCGCGGGGAAGGTCGAACAGTACAGCGCCGGCGCCATGGAGCGGCTTCGGGAACAGTTCCGCCGCGAGAAGGAACAGATGGAACAGCAGTACAGGAGGGAGAGGGAGCAGCTTCTCGCGCGACTCAGCGCGCAGCGCATCAAGGCGCCCACCCCGGCGCCGCCCCCCCAAAAACAGCCGTCCGCCCCGGCCGGGCGAGCGCCCCGGACCGCACAACGGCAGCAGGCCCCTTCCGTCCAGCGCCGGGTTGAGCCTGGCGCCGCGAGGCCATCCTCGACAGCGCGCCGTTACCGGACGGTGCGGGGGGACACGCTGCGCTCGATCGCCGCGAGATGCTACGGGTCGCCCGGCAGGTGGAAGAGCATATACGACGCGAACCGCGACACGCTCCAGGGGCAGGGCGGGTCGTCCGCGCTCAAGCCCGGCTGGATCCTGCTGATCCCCTGACGCGGAGGGCCGCAGGCCAGGCCGGGGAGGTCCCGTCCTCTCCATGCGCCGCATCGTCCTCGCCGTCTCCTTTCTCTTGTGGGCGTTCATGGTCGGCCTCGTCGTCCGGAGGCATCAGGCCGCCTCGGCCTCGGAGGGGGCGGGGCCGCTGCTCGCCCTGGCCCGTAACGCCCCCTCCGCCCCGGTCTGGTACGGGCTCTACCGCGGAGGGGAGAGGGCCGGGCGCGGGAGGATGACGGCGGACGCCGACGCCGTCGGCGACGCCGTCAGGCGCCGCATCTTCCTGGACGCGGCGTTGTCCCTGCCGGAGCCGATAGCCGTTCGCGGGGAGGCGGAGATGCTCGATCCCGGCGGCCTCTCCCGCTTCAGCTTGGAGGTAAGGGCCGCTGCAGGCCTCTTCCTGGCCACGGGGACGGTATGCGGCGGTGAACTGCTCCTTGAATGGAGCGGCCGCCCCCGGGGGGGCGCGGCGTCGCCCCCGGAGGGGGGGGGATTCGCCGGGCGCGCGCGTCTTTCTCTATCCGGGGGCTGGTCAGCCGGGACCGAGGTCAGGGACGAGGGGGAGGAGGCGGTCGACGTGACGGGGGTCATCACCATGGCCAGGAGGTACCGCGTCGTGACCCGCGCCGGGGAGGCGTCCGTCTGGATCGACGCCGACGGCGGGATTGTGCGCGCCGAGTGCCCGGGGGGGTACGGCGCCCTTCGAGAACCGGGGGCCCCGCGGGAGAAGGCGGTACGCTAGCCATGCTCGAGCTCGACCGGCTGACGAAGAAGTTCGGTGAGACGACGGCCGTCGACCGGCTCGATCTCCGGGTCGCCCCCGGCGAATTCTTCGCGCTTCTCGGCCCGAACGCGGCCGGAAAGACCACGACGGTCAGGATGATCGCCGGGCTGCTCAGGCCGACGGCTGGACGGATACGGATCGCCGGGCTCGACCTGGAGACAGACGGGGAGCGCGCGAGGGCCTGCATCGGCTACGTCCCGGATGTCCCATTCCTGTACGACAAGCTCACCGTCGTCGAAACGCTCGACTTCGTCGCGTCCGTCTACGGGGCGTCAGGGGAGAAGGGCCGGCGGGCCCGGGAGGAGGCGTTGGAACGGTTCGAGCTCGGGCCGGCGCGCGGCGTCCTCGCCGAGGGGCTCTCGCACGGTATGCGCCAGCGGCTCGTCTTCGCGATGGCGACGCTGCACGCGCCCCGGCTGATGCTTGTCGACGAGCCGTTCGTCGGCCTCGACCCGAAGAGCGTCCGCGCGGTGAAGGAGGTCCTGAGGGAGCGGACGCGGGCGGGGGGCGCGGTCTTGATGTGCACGCACACCCTCCCGGCCGCAGAGGAGCTGGCGGACAGAATCGGCATCCTGCACCGTGGGCGGATGGCCGCGGAGGGGACATTGGTCGAGTTGAGGCGCTCGGCGGGCGGCGCGGGGGGAATCGAGGAGATATTCCTCCGCCTCACCGCGGGGGACGGGATCCAGTGAGAGCCCCTCCCCCGCCGGGCGGGCTCCGGGCGCTCCTCGCGGTAAAGACGAGGATCCTTCTCAACGCGGCGCGCTCCATACGCGCCGAGCCCCCGCTGAAGGTCGCGGTCGTGGGGGGGTTCGTGGCGCTTTGGACGGCCGGCTCCTACGCTCTCGCGCGGGAGGGGCTGGGGTTCGTCGCGGGCTTTCCGGGGATCGGGTCGTACCTGCTGTCGCGACTGCTTTTCCTGTTCGCGCTAGGCATCCTCGCGATGCTCGCGGTGAGCTGCGCCCTGCTTGCCTACCCGCTTCTCTACGCCGCCCGGGAGAACCGTATGCTCCTTTCGACGCCGCTTCGCCGCTCGGCCATCGCCGCCTGCAAGGTGTGGGAGACGCTGTTCCTCGGGTCATGGGCTTTTGTGCTAATGGGCTGCCCGATCCTCGTGGCGTATTTCCAGGAGAGCGGGATGGGGGTGCGCGGCTACGCGCGGTCGTGGCTCTTCTTCGCGCCCCTAGT
>CALLYX010000321.1 GCA_937858775.1 uncultured bacterium
CTGCGTGGAGGCAGTGGAGCCCGCCGGCCCTCCGGACGCGGAAGTCGGCGGCGCCGCCCGGGGGACGGGCCGGGATCTCCCCGGGGCGGCGGGGGATGGGGCCGGGGCAGGCAGCGCGCCCGCGTGCAACGTCGCCGTATCCGGCGGGGGCGGGCCGGCCCGGAGGGCGCAGGCGCGCCGGTTGATCGAGCCGGCGCTCATGCGCGGCACCGGGGAGGTGCTCAGGGCCTCGGTGCAGGAGACATTGAGGCCTCTCCTCGCCGATGAAAATCCGCGCGGCGCTGCGTTCGCCGAGTCGGTGCGCCGGTACAAGACAAGGCTCGAGGCCATCATCGAGAGGGAGAGCCGCATATCCTATCCCCCCCCCGCCCGGGAGGACGGCCGCGAGGCCCGCCTGCAGATCCGTTTCTGCCTGCGCTCGGACGGCAGCCTCGAGTCGGTCGAGCTTCCCCCGAGCTGCGGCGGCTTCGAACGGGAGCTGATTGCGGGGCTGAAGAAGGCGGCCAGGCATTTTCCGGCGTTTCCCGAGGGGATCGGATGCGACAGGCTCACGTTCTGCTGGCCGGTGAGTTTTAACCTGTATTGATTTAAGGAGGATCGCATTTGCCAAAGATAATTCTCAGGCCGAACGAATCGGTGGAGAGGGCCCTCAAGCGTCTGAAGAAGAAGGTGGACAAAGAGGGCATCATGAAACAGGTCAAGAAACACCGCCATTACGAGAAGCCCAGTCAGAAGCGGCGCAGGAAGGCGCAAGAGACGTTGAGGCGATAGCCGCGAAACGCCTCCCCGTGCACCATGCCCGCCTTCTCCACTTCGTGGAACGCGGACGGAAGGTTCACCGCGAGGGGCCTGCTCACCGCCCTGTCGTCCATCGGGCTCAGGGAGATCGAGCTGAGTTACCATTGCACGGCCGCGGAGGTCCGCGAGTACGGCGCAGCGTGCCGGTCAATGGGGGTGCGGGTGGTCAGCGTGCACAACTTCTGCCCGGTCCCCGACGCCGCACCGGCCGGGAGGAGCCGGTCGGAGGCGCTCCTGCTTTCGTCCGCGGACGGGACCGAGCGCAGGGGCGCCGTGGAGGCGACGAAGCGCTCGATCGCGACCGCGGCGTCGCTGGGGGCCGGGGTGCTCGTCGTGCACCTGGGCCGGGTGGAGGTGCCGTCGCGGACACGGGATCTCATACGGCTCTACCGGCGGGGCCTGAAGGCGACAAGGGGCTACCGGGCGATAGCGGACCGGATGCGCGTCCAGCGCGCCGCGCGCGCCGGCGGTTATTTCGACAACGCCCTGCGGAGCCTCGAAGAGCTTTCGGCGGAGGCCTGCCGCGCAGGCGTACTCCTCGCGGTGGAGAACAGGTTCTATCACCGGGAGATACCGTCGTGCGAGGAACTCGGGGGGCTGCTCCGGAGGTTCGAGGGGGGAAATGTCGGATATTGGCACGACATCGGGCACGCGCAGGTCATGGAGAACCTCGGGCTAGCCCGGCATGAAGAGTATCTGGACGCGGCCGGTGGGGGGCTGCGCGGCTTCCATATCCACGACGTGCTCCTGTGCGAGGATCACCTCCCCCCATCCCGCGGCATGGTGGATTTCTCCCGCTTCGCCGCGCGCGGTGGGCTGCGGGTGATCGAGCTGGCGCCCATGCACGGACTCGCCGAGGTCGAACGGGGGGTGCGCTGCGCCGAGCGCTTGTTCGGGAACGGCCGGGGCGCCGGGGAGGGATAGGGGAGATGGCTCGAAGACGAAGGGTGTACCGGCAGATCGAGGGGAAGAAACGCTACGAGCATCGGGCCAAGACCGTGGTATCCGTCTCCATGCTCATCATCATCCTCGCGTTCCCGATCTCCGTCTTCAGGGCAAGGACGCAAACCGCGATAGACGAGCGCGCCACCATGGACATGGCGCAGGTGGCCCGCAACATGGCCCGCGGCAGCGGATTCACCACGAACATCATCCGGCCCGGCCTCTACTCCTCGCTCCCGCGGTTCACCAAGCCGCCCGACATCGTGAACCCACCGCTCCAGATCTGGCTGCTGGCGTCGCTCCCGGGAATGAAAAGGGGGACCATCCTCGCATCCCCCGACGGCACCGTGGCCAGTCTCTCCACCTTCTTTTACCTCGCCGCGGCGGTGATCCTCTACCTCCTCGAACGCAGGATACTCGGCAACAGGCAGATCGCGGTCGCCACCATAGTCTATCTGTTCAACGTCCCCCTGCTCCGCGCCGCGGTCTCCGGCAGCGGGGCGACCCTGGGGGCCGCGCTGGTCACCCTGCTCTTCGGCATGGTCTACGCGGACAGGAACAAGTCGTTCCTCTACTCTTTTCTCATCGGCGCGGTCGTCGGTTTATGTTACCTGGCCTCCTATGTCTTCCTTGCGATGCTCATTCCGGTCGTAGCGTGCAAGACGCTGCGGGGCGGCGAGAATCTCCCGCGCCACCTGGTCGCGACGGGGGTGGGGCTCCTGCTGGCCACAGCGCCGTGGATGGCGCGGAATGCCCATCTCGGGGGCAATCTGCTGCTCGCCCAGCCGTTTTCGGCGGTCTTCCTCGGCTCGGTGGAGGCGGCGAAGGCCACCGGGTTCTGGGGAAAAGTCTCTTTGCAATATGCAGGCCTGTATGGTAATATCTTGAGCGAATACGGGGGCGTCTTCGCCCTTCCGTTTTTCCTGATTTCGCCCCTTGTGCGGGGAGGGGGAGAGGACTTCCGGCAGGCGAAGTTGTTCCTGTTAGGGGGCGGCGCGCTGGTTTTCCTGTTTTCGATGCTCGGAGAGGGCGGCGGCCAGGCGCTCGCCGCCTTTGTCCCCGGCGCGATCCTCGTCGGGTGCAAGACGTTCATCGATCTCATAGGCGGCCGCGCCCCGGAGCAGTCGGTCGCGCGGAGCAGGATGCTCTCGGCCTTCGTAGCGCTGAACCTTGTTCCGTTCACGGCGGCTATAACCGCGGCGCCCGCGGCCGCAGTCGACGCCAGGGGGCGCGATTCGCGCTTGCGCAGCATGGTGGACATGCACAGCCAGATGCATGTGGGCGAGATCGTCATGACGAACGCCCAGGAGTGGATGGCGTACTACGGGGAGTTCAACACGCTTCCGCTTCCCGGGGACCGCGCCGAGCTCAAGAAGTGGGAAGGCGAATTCGGCCAGCTCCGCTTCGCCGCGGTGTGCCCGTACGGGACGAGCGGGCCCGTCGAGTCCATGATCCTCCGGCAGCGCGTCGTGCCGCCGTGGTTCATAAGCGAAAAGGCGTATCTATATCCCAGCGGGGAGAAGTTCTTCGTTTCGGCCGATGCGGAGGATATCACGGCCGTGTCGCGTTGACCTCAAGAGAGGGGGGCGTGCATATGCGGATAAATATACTGGTCTCGATGTTGTGTTCAGCGGTGCTTCTTCCGTCGGCGTGCCGCGCGCAGGCGCCGGACGACCCCGCGGCCAGGAGGGGCGAGATCGAGAAGAAATACCCGGACATAAAGTTCAACTGGCCGAAGTCCGGCGGCCCCGCCGCCGCCGCCCCCGTCCCCGCCACGGAGGGGGAGAGTCGCGGCGAAGCCGCAATCACCGCCGTGCCCGCGGACGCGTCGGCGATCGCCGAGGAAGAGGTGATGGTCCGGCAGAAGCGCAGGAGGACCTACACGCTGGGCCCGGGGGACGTCATCAGCATAAACGTGCGCGACCATCCGGAGTTTTCGAGCTTCGGGGTGAGGGTCGGCTTCGCCGGGGAGGTCATCCTGCCGCTCACGAACGAGGTGGTCTACGCGGAAGGCCTCTCCGTGGAAGAGGTGCGGATGGCGATCGAGGATAAGCTCAAGGCGTACATTGAGCGGCCGTTCGTGAGCGTCTTCATCACGGAGTTCAACAGCAAGAGATTCTACGTCCTCGGGGAGATCGGGGCGGGGATATATCCGATCGGGGCAACCAGCATCAAGCTCATGGACGCGCTTTACGCCGCCGGGCTTCCGTCGGAGGGGATCGCGGCGATGCGTCGGGTGCAGATCATCACCCCCCACGAGACCGATCCGATCAACCGCTGGGTGAACGTGTACGCCATCCTCTACAAGGGGAGGATGGAGCACAACATCACCATCGAGCCAGGGACCATCATCTACGTCCCCACGACGATCTTCACGAAGTTCTCCAGGGTGATCAGGCAGATCTCGGTCACCATAGAAGACCTCTCCAAGATCCCGAACGATCTCGCATCGTTCGACGCGGGCCTTATCGCCTGGGACACGTCTTGGAACATGAACATCTTCCCGCACGGCATAAACCTGCACGGCGGCAACCTGGCGAGCCCGTGGGAACGGTAGTCGGCGGCGGGGGCGACGCCCGCCCCGGTCGGCGGTATCCATCTCGAGGCGGCAGGCGCCCTTCCCCCGCCCCGGCGTCGGCATGACCGCGCCGAACGGTCGGCGGCGCCCCCCGGGGACGGGTTAGGCATTATGGTCGTCAATGCTGCGGCGATCACAGGCGCCGCGCGAAGCTACATCGAGGTCGTCTTCAGGCGCAAGTGGCTCTTCCTTGTCCCGGTGATCGTGTTCGTGTCTGTTTCCATCGGGCTCGGTTTCGTCCTCCCCCCCAGGTACCGCTCGGAGGCGATCCTCGGGCTGAAGGAGGAGCAGAGCGACAACCCGCACTTGAAGGGGGTGACGATGATCACACCCGTCAAGGAGCGCCTTCCGATGATCCGCGAGAAGCTCACCAGCCGCTCCCGCATCGTCTCGGTGATCCGCAGCCTCGGCCTGGACGCGCAGCTCAAGAGCGACTGGGGGATGGAGGAGCTCATCACCACGATACGGGCCTCGATCGGCGTAGAGATGCGATCCACCGGGAACTTCTTCAGCATCTGGTGCGAGCATTATGACCCGGTCACGTGCCAGAAGATCGTCGAGCTTCTCACCGACCTTTTCATCAAGGAGAACCTCGACATCGAAAAGCGCGAAACGAGCATCGGCATCGAGTTCCTGGAGAGCCAGCGGTCGATCTACCGCCAGAAACTCGAGGAGTCGGAGAAGAACCTCACCACCTTCAAGCAGGAGAACCAGCGCATCCTCTCCATCGCCGCCGCGCGGGAGCTCGGGGAGAAGCTAGGGGTCAGCGACGCGGTCAACGTCAATGTCCTCCGCTACACGAACTACCAGGTCAACCTGATCGAGGCCCGGATGAAGCTCCAGGAGCTCACCACCGCCCAGGAGCAGCTCAAGCAGGAGTTGAAGCGGACCGACAAATACGTCGTCGCCGAACGGATCCAGGAGATCAACCCGATAGTCCGGGAGCTCAAGAAGACCCTCGTCGACAAGCGGATAGAGCTCCACAAGCTCAAGCTCGACTCCACCGAGAACCATCCCCTCGTCCAGCAGCTCAAGCAGCAGATCGAGAAGACGCAGGAAGAGCTCGAGCGGATGACCGAGGAGACGGTCAAGCAGGAGACGCGGGCCATCAACCCCAACTACCAGCAGATCGAGCGCGAGATCGGCAAGGCGGAGGCCGAGATCGCCGCCCTGAAGAAGAGGATAGAGGTCACCGAGCTCTACATGAAGGACCAGCACCGCGAGGTCCAGCAGATCCCGGAAACGGAGCGCAAGATGACCGACCTCCAGCGGAGCTACGGCATCTACAACAAGCGCTTTCTCGACCTGACGGAGAAGCTGGAGACCGCCAAGATCACCGAGCGGCTCGAGACGATCGAGAAGGGGGTGCGCTTCGAGATCTACGAACGCCCCCGCGTTCCGATCCAGCCGTTCAAGCCGAACCGGAAGGCGATAGCGCTCATCGGCCTGGTCACGGGGGTTTTCTTCGGCGGCGCGCTGGTCTTCATAGCGGAGGCCACCGACCATTCGTTCAGCGAGATATCGCAGCTGCGGCAGGCGATAGACCTGCCCATCCTCGGCTCGGTCAGCAGGATCCTGACCGTTGAGGAGGACGAGTTCAACAAGTCGAAGAAGAGGCTCGGACTCGTGAGCCTCCTCGTTTTCATAATCTTCATATTCCTCGGCGTCGTCGCGAAGTATATTCTCACCTCCTGACGCCGGGAGGGGGACGGGGCCATGCCCGAAACATTCGACCTCGGTAAGATCAAGTCGTTTTTCCTGGAGAAGAAGAAGAGCCTTCAGGAGGAGATCACCACGCGGTCTTACGTGGCAGATCCAGACCCTACCGACGAGGGGATCGACTCGCGCATCGTTGTCTTCTCGGACCCGTCATGCCACGTCGCGGAGCAGTACCGGACCATCCGGACGAACCTCCTGTCGCTCTCCCCGGACAAGCCGCTGCAGGCGATCCAGCTCACCAGCGCGCTTCACTCGGAGGGGAAGACCATCACGAGCTGCAACATCGCCTTCGCGCTCGCCCAGGAGCCGGAGAAGAAAACGATCCTGATCGACTCCGACATGCGGAAGCCGGCCATACACAAGCTCCTCGGGATCCCGAAGGAACCGGGGCTCTCCGAGATACTCACCAAGGATTTCGACCTCGAGCATTTTCTCCAGCGCCCGATCGCGGGCGGGCTCTACGCCATCCCGGCCGGCAAGGGGCCGGCGAACCCGTCGGAACTCCTGTCCTCGTCGCGCCTGAGGAGGATGGTGACCCGCCTCCGGTCCGAGTTCGATTTCATCGTCTTTGACGTGTCGCCCATCATACCGGTCACGGACGCGAGCGTCCTCGGGAAGCAACTCGACGGGACCCTGCTCATCGTCAGGGCGGGCTGGACGCAGGCTATCGACATCGAGCGGGCCTATTCGCTGCTAACCGAGGCGCAGGCGAAGCCGATCGGCGCAATCCTGACGTGCGTGGTCAGCTATATCCCGTACTACCTGTACCGCTACCGATACATCTACTCCCATTACGCGCGGCCATACGTCTACTACGGCCCGTGAACGGCGGGGCCCCGCGGCGGCGGGAATGACAATGGAGGCGGACGAGATGGGTCGAACGATCGTGGAGACGGACAAGCTGCCGCGCCCTGCGGGGCCGTATTCCCAGGCGGTCCGCGCCGGCAACCTCCTCTTCATATCCGGACAGATCCCCATCGACCCAGGCGCCGGCGGGCGCCCGCCCGAGGGGATCGAGGCCCAGGCGAGGAGGGTTCTCGAGAAGATCGGGGCCATCCTGCATTCCCAGGGGCTCGATTATCGCGACATCGTAAAGACCACCGTCTTCCTGCGGAGGATGGATGATTTTCAGCGCTTCAACGCCGCCTACGCGCGCTACTTTCCCTCCGGCCCCCCGGCGCGATCGTGCGTAGGGGTTGAGCGTCTTCCCGGCGATGTGGATGTCGAGATCGAGGCGGTCGCCTCGTACTGACGTGCGGCGGGGGCGCCCGGGTTCCGTGGAGGGGGGGCGCGCCGGCTAGAGGAGAAGAGGCGATGCGTGAATGCGGGCTGTCGCTCGACTACGGCCGCATGATGGCGGAGGCCATCGGCGCGGAACACGGCCTGCGCCCGGCGGAGCTTCGCGCCGCCGCACCCCGCGCGCGCGCGGCGGCGTGGCCGGCAGCGTGAAGCTGTAGAGTCCCAGCGCCAGCGAGGCGATCGCCGCCAGCAGGAAGGTGTTGCGCAGCATGCCCTGCGCCATGCGCGCGGCGTCGTCCCACGCGAACACATAACTGATCGCCAGCCCCGCGACGATCCAGCCAATGGTGCCCCAGATGCGCACCGCGGCGAACCTGAGCACTCCCCCTTCGAGCCTGCTGAGCTACGACTCCACCGTGGCCACCGGTGGCTTCAACCGATACAGCCTGCGCGCCGGCTTCGGCGTCCAGCCCCGCCACATCCACGGCCACAGCAGCACGGTCGCGAGGCTCGCGAACCACCCGACCACGCACAGCGCAAAGGCGATGTAGCGGGTCGGAAACAAGGGGGGCATGGGGTTTGAAATGGTCGGACTCCCGGGGCGTGCTGCATCATAGAGGCCTCTTTTTTGCGCCACCATGACGACAAGCCCTGACGCCAGCCCCGCCTCCGCCGATCCGAAACCGCTCGGCCCCGATGACTTCGATGTGCTCGACCGCGAGCTCGACCTGATGCGCGAGAGCGACGAGGAAGTCCCGCAGTGGGAGTTCTGC
>CALLYX010000322.1 GCA_937858775.1 uncultured bacterium
GTGTGAGGCCGCGCGCCCGGATGGGGCCTTGCCCCCCCCGTTCGCCTGTTCCGACATGGCGGAGAAAATGATCAGGGAAAAGATGGAGGCGCTCGCCGCGCGGCTCCGCGAGCTGGAGCTGCGGTTGAGCGATCCGGAGACGATCCGCAGGCAGGCCCTCTACCGCGGCCTCGCCCGGGAGCACGCAGGGCTGCGCGAGGTCCTCGGCCGCTACGACGGCTATCTGCGCGTGGAGCGGGAGATCGAGGAGAGCCGACGCATCGTCTCCGACCCGGCGACGGACGCGGAGATGCGGACGCTCGCCCAGCAGGAACTCCTCTCCCTCGAGGAGCGGCGGGCCCGGCTCGAGGATGAGCTCGCGGCGCACCTCCTCCCCCGGGGGGCGGACGACGACCGGGACACGATCGTCGAGATCCGGGCCGGGACCGGGGGGGGGGAGGCGGCGCTCTTCGTGGCGGACCTTTTCCGCATGTATTCGCGCTACGCGGAGAGGATGGGGTGGCGCGTTGAGACGATGGACAGCCACCCGACGGGGATCGGCGGCTTCAAGGAGATCATCTTCTCCGTCGAGGGCCGGGACGTCTACCGGAGCATGAAGTACGAGAGCGGGGTGCACAGGGTCCAGCGGGTCCCCGCCACCGAGGCGAGCGGGAGGATCCACACCTCCGCCGCGACGGTGGCCGTGCTCCCGGAGGCGGAGGATGTCGAGGTGGCGATCGACCCTAAGGACGTGCGCGTCGACGTCTACCGCTCTTCGGGACCGGGCGGGCAGAGCGTGAACACCACGGACTCCGCGGTCCGCATCACCCATATCCCGACGGGGCTCGTCGTTACCTGCCAGGATGAGAAGTCGCAGCACAAGAACAAGGCGAAGGCGATGCGGGTGCTCCGGGCGCGCCTCAAGGAGGCGGCGGCCGAGGACAGGGAGAGGGAGATCTCCTCGCTGCGCCGGTCGCAGATCTCCACCGGGGACCGGAGCGCCAAGATCCGGACGTACAACTTCCCCCAGAACCGCCTGACGGACCACAGGATGGGGTTGACGATTCACAACCTCGGCGCGGTTATGGACGGGGGGCTCGAGGGGTTGACGCGCGCCCTGTTCGCCTGGGACCGGGAGGAGAGGCTGAGGAACGCCTGACGGCGCGCCGGACGGCCCGGGCGCCATGGGCGAGGGGGAAGGGATATGACCGAACCCGCGTCGGACCGCATCATAGACCTGATCAACTGGGGGCGGGCCCTCTTCATGGAGCGGAAGATACCGCACGCGCGCTACACGATGGAGGTGCTGCTCGAGCATGTCCTGGGGGCGAAGCGGGCCGACCTCTACTGCGACTACGGCCGGCGCCTCACGCCGGAGGAGATGCGGCGGCTGAAGAGCTACGTTGCCGGGCGCCTCGCGCGGAATCCGCTGTGGCGCCTGGTGGGGGAGGTCGAGTTCTACGGGCTCGCCATCCGAGTGAACGACCGGGTCCTGATCCCGCGGCCGGAGACCGAGATGCTCGTGGAGCGCGCCATCGAGGAGCTGTCGCGTCTGCCGCGGGAGGGGCTGCGGTACGCCGCGGACATCGGGACGGGCAGCGGGAATATCGCCATAGCGATCGCCCGCACCGTCCCGGGCGTCTTCGTCTACGCCACGGACCTGTCGCCCGACGCCCTGGCCGCGGCCGAATCGAACGCGCGCCTGCACGGGGTCGATGGGGCGATATGCCTGCTCTGCGGCGATCTCCTCGCGCCGTTCGCGCCCGGGGGGGCGGGGCGGCTGGACGTGATCGTCTCAAACCCGCCGTACGTCTCGGACGCCGAGTGGGCCGACCTTCCCCCGGAGGTCCGCGACCGCGAGCCGCGCCTGGCCCTCCACGGCGGCACGGACGGCCTCGAGATCATACGGCGGCTCGTCGCGGGGGCGCCGGGCGTGCTCTCCCCCGGCGGGGCGTTGATCATAGAGGTCGGAAGGGGGCAGGCCTCGCCCGTGCGCGAGATGATGGCGCGCGATGGCGCCTTCGGGCGCGTCGAGGTGCACAAGGACTACTCCGGGATCGAGCGCGTTGTAGTCGGCGCGGCGAATGGGCGGTGATCGGGCGCGGATCCGCCCGGGCGGCCGCGCCGGCGCCGGGTTCCGCGGGGGGCGCATGAGTTTTTCAGCGGGGGGCGGGCGGCCATGGCGATGGAGAAGATAGCGATCCGCGGCGGCGTGCGGCTCAGGGGGGCCGTCGGGATCGGCGGCGCCAAGAACGCGGCGCTCCCGATCATGGCCGCCGCGCTCCTGGGTGACGGGCCGTCGCGCATCCGCAACATCCCGCGAGTGGCCGACATCCGGACGATGGCCGATATTCTCTCCGCCCTGGGGGCCAGCGTCGAATTCCCTTCCGCGCACGAGGTCGTGATCGATCCGCGCGGCCTCGCGAACCCCACCGCCCCGTACGAGCTCGTGCGCAAGATGCGGGCATCGATCTGCGTCCTGGGGCCGTTGCTCGGCTCGATCGGGCGGGCGCGCATCTCCCTCCCCGGGGGGTGCGCCATCGGCGCTCGGCCGATCGACCTCCACCTGAAGGGGATGGAACGGCTGGGGGCGGTGTTGCGCCTCTCCCACGGTTTTATCGTCGCGCGCGGAGAGCGGATGCGCGGGGGCGAGGTGTTCCTGGGGGGGAGGTTCGGATCCAGCGTCCTCGCCACAGCGAACGTTCTGATGGCCGCCGTCAAGGCGCCCGGCATCAGCCGCATAGAGGGCGCCGCCTCGGAGCCGGAGATGGCGGACCTCGCCGCCTTCCTGAGGAAGATGGGGGCCCGTATCAAGGGGATCCGCACCCACTCGCTCGAGATCGAGGGGGTTAGGCGCCTGAAGGGGGCCGTGCACACGATCATCCCGGACCGGATCGAGGCCGGCACCTTCATGATCGCCGCGGCGATCACGGGGGGCGAGATCGAGCTCAAGGGGGCGCGGGGCGACCACCTGCGCGCCGTGATCGACGCGCTCGAGGCCGCGGGGGCCGGCATCGCCGTCCGCCCGGGGGGGGTGGCCGTGGACGGCGCCGGGAGGCGGCGCGTCGTCGACGTCACCACGCACCCTTACCCCGGCTTCCCCACCGACCTGCAGGCGCAGATGATCGCCCTGATGACCATCTCGCCGGGGATAAGCGTCGTCACCGAAAAGGTCTTCCCCGAGCGTTTCATGCATGTCCCCGAGCTCAACCGGATGGCCGCCAGGATATCGCTCGAGGGGCCGAGCGCAATCATCACCGGCGTGAGGTGCCTGAGCGGGGCGCCGGTGATGGCCTCCGACCTGCGGGCGAGCGCCGCGCTAATCCTCGCCGGGCTCGTCGCGCGGGGGGAGACCGTCGTGGACAGGGTGTACCATATAGACCGGGGCTACGAGGCGATCGAGGAGAAGCTGAAGGGCGTCGGGGCGCAGATAGAGCGGCTGGCGTAGCGCCCGTCGGGCGGGAGGGAGGGTGCCATCAAGGTTCGCGTTCATTTCGCGGCGTCGCTCGCGGCGAGCGGGGTTCTCTACGCGCTCTTCCGCTCGCCCCCGGTGAGCGCCTGGAGCCTCGCGGGCGGAACGATCATCGATTTCGACCACTTCCTCGACTACTGGATCCACGGCGAACGCCCGCCGCGCCCGGGCGGTATCCCCCGGCATTTTTTCGACGTGATGTGCAAGGACAGGCTCGACCGCGTCTTCCTCCTGCTGCACTCGTGGGAGCTTCTGGCCGGACTCCTTCTCGCCGGCATGCTTCGGCCGGGGTGGGCCGGATGGATGATCCCATTCGCGTTCGGGATGGGCATCCATCTCATCATGGACTCATTTTACCTGAGGCCTTCCGTCTTGAGATACAGCCTCGCCGCGCGCTGGGCGCGCCGCTTTGACGGGGATTTCTTCTACGGGGGCGTGCGAAGGTGGAAGGAGGAGGAGAGGCCGGCCCGTGGGACGGGGAGGGGGGCTGGAATTCCCGGCGCCGGCGAGACGGACGCGCCCCGGAAGGACCGCCTATTCGGGGGCCGCGCCCCTTTCGAGCCGCGCAACGAGGCGGTTGAGGAGCGCGACCACCTGCTGCTGGTCCGCCGCGTGGATTGAAACGGAGGTTTCGAGGCCGTTGAACTTCGCGATGAGAAACGCGTCTTCGCAGCGCGCGGCGAAGGTGAACGCCTTCTGATCCGTCGGAGCATACATCTCTTGGGCCGCCCCTTTCGAGTTCGCCGGGCGTGAAGAACAAGCCGCGCCCGGACAACATAACGGCATAAGTATTCCAGAGCGCCCGCGCTCCCGCAAGTTGTTTTTTTGATCTCCGGTCGGGGAGGCGCGGGCCGGTCATGAGCCGGGGGGCGCCGTCCCCGGAGGCGGAAAGGAGGATGGGATGGAGACGATGGAGGCGATCGCCGCCAGGAGGAGCGTCCGGTCGTTCGAGGCGACGCCCGTGCCGCGTGAGACGGTCGAACGGATAGTGGACGCGGGCAGGCTGGCGCCCACGGGCGTGAATGTCCAGCCGTGGCATTTCGTGGCCGTCACGGCCGGCGAGACGCGCCGCGCCCTGGCGGGGCTGGCGACGAGGGGAGGGTTCATCGCCGATGCCCCCCTCTGCGTCGCCGTCTTCTGCGCCGAGACGAACTACTGGCTGGAGGACGGCTGCGCCGCCACGGCGAATATCATCCTGGCGGCCACGGCGCACGGCCTCGGGAGTTGCTGGGTGGCGGGGGAGAAGAAGCCGTACGCCCGGGACGTCGCGCGGCTCCTCGGCGCCCCGGCGGGACTTCGACTGGTGGCCCTGGTCGCCATCGGCCGCGCGAAGGGGGCTGCCGCCCCCGTCCCGAAGAAGCCGCTCTCGGAAGTGCTGCACTGGGAGAGGTTCTGACGCCGCGGGAAGGGGGATGAGAGGGGGCGATTGATCTTCGGCGGCCGTCGCGCCAGGGATCTTCCCCCCCCCCCGCGCCCCCCGGCCTCACTTTCCACGGCCCCACTTTCCGCTGGCGCGGCGGCCGCTCCTGACTTATACTGATCTCCGCAAATCCACGGTGGATGTAGCTCAGCTGGTTAGAGCACCTGGTTGTGGCCCAGGTGGCCGGGGGTTCGAATCCCCTCATCCACCCCATTGTTCCGCGGCGAGGCGTCCCGCCCGCCGCGGGGGTCGTCCGAGCGGGGAGGGGAGCGGCCCCGGATGGGATTCGACAGGAAGCGCTTCGAGCCCGGATTCAGGGCCGAGGCGGACGAGCTGCTGCGGAGGCTCGAAGCGGGGCTTGCCGCCGTGCGCGCGGGCGGCGCCGGGGGGGGCCTTCTCGGCGAGATGGCGCTCGCCGCGCATACCCTGCGCGGCTCCTCGACGATGATGGGGCTCGCGCCGGTCGGCGCCGTTGCGCGGCAGGTCGAGAACTTCCTGTGCAGGGCGCGGGCGGGAGAGGCCGCGGTGGGCGCGGCGCAGATCGATCTGCTGGCGGAGTGCCTCCGCTCGATCCGCGCCCTCATGGAGGGCGGGGAGCCCGCAGATGGGTTCGCGGAGAGGGCGGCGCGCATCTTCGATGCGGGCGCCGCGCAGCCGGGGGAGGAGGGGGCACGATGCCGAAGAAGGTGCTGATCATAGAGGACAGCGCGACCGACGCCGCGATCGTGAAGGAGCTTCTCGAAAAGGAGGGGATCAAGGTCGAGGTCTCCGTATCCGGAAAGGACGGCGTGGAGAAGGCGTTGTCTCTGGCGCCGGATCTCATCGTCCTGGACATCCTCCTCCCCGACATCAGCGGCTTCGACGTCTGCGCGAAACTCAAGGAGAAGGCGTCGCTCACCGGCACGATCGTCGTCGTGCTGAGCGTCAAGGACAACATCGAGGATATCACCAGGGCGTTCCACGTGGGCGCCGACGACTATATCATCAAGCCGCCCCTTCCCGAGCTGCTCATACGGAAGATAAAGCTGTATCTCGGTATTCGGTGAGGCCGGGGTCGGGGCCGCCGCGCGTACAGGGCCATCCATGAGCGTCATCCATCTCCAGGCGAAGGACCTGCCGAGGAAGTGGTACAACCTCGCCGCCGACCTGCCGACCCCCCCCTATCCGCCGCTGACGCCCGACGGGAAACCGGTGACCGCGGAGATGCTGGCCCCCGTCTTCCCGATGAACCTCATCGAGCAGGAGATGAGCGTCGAGCGCTGGATCGACATCCCGCCGGGGGTTCTCGAAATCCTCTCGCGGTGGAGGCCCACACCCCTTCGCAGGGCGCGCCATCTCGAGAGGCGACTGAAGACCCCGGCGCGGATCTACTACAAGGACGAAAGCGTCAGCCCCCCCGGCAGCCACAAGCCGAACACCGCCGTGGCGCAGGCGTGGTACAACAAGGAGTTCGGGGTCAGGAGGCTCGTCACGGAGACCGGGGCCGGGCAGTGGGGCTGCGCCCTTGCGTTCGCCTGCACGCTGCTGGGCCTCGAGTGCAAGGTGTTCATGGTCCGCATCAGCTTCGACCAGAAACCGCTCCGCAAGATCATGATGAGGATATGGGGCGCGGAGTGCGTTGCGAGCCCGAGCGAGCAGACGAACTCCGGGCGCGCGATCCTGGCGAAGACGCCCGACACCCCGGGGAGTCTCGGGATAGCCATCAGCGAGGCGGTCGAAACGGCGGTGGGCGACCGCTCCGGCGGCACGCGATACTCCCTCGGGAGCGTGCTGAACCACGTCCTCCTGCACCAGACGGTAATCGGGCTGGAGGCCCGGGAACAGCTCAGGCGCGCGGGGGAGAAGAAGCCCGACATCGTCATCGGCTGCGCCGGCGGGGGGAGCAACTTCGCCGGCATATCCTTTCCGTTTGTGTGCGACAAGATCCACGGCGCCGATATCGCCGTCATACCCGTCGAGCCCACGGCATGCCCGACGATGACCCGCGGGCCGTTCGCCTACGACTTCGGAGACACCGCGCATCTGACCCCCCTTATCGCCATGTACACGCTCGGCCACGCCTTCGTCCCGCCGCCGATCCACGCGGGGGGGCTGCGCTACCACGGCATGGCGCCGCTTGTGAGCCAGGGGATCGTCGAGGGGTTGATGGCGCCGCGGGCCTACGACCAGCTGAAATGCTACTCCGCGGCGATGGCCTGGGCCGCGACGGAGGGGCCGATCTGCGCCCCGGAGACGAGCCACGCCATCGCCTGCGCGATCGAGGAGGCGGAAAAGGCCAGGGAGGAAGGGAAGGAGAAGGTTATCCTCTTCTGCTACAGCGGCCACGGCCTCATGGATCTGGCGGGCTACGACCGCCACCTCTCGGGGGAGCTCACCGACTACGTCCTCCCCGAGGACGCCCTCCGGGAGTCTATAGGCAACCTCGACGGCCTTCCCCGCGCCGCGAAACGGCGGTCGGGGAAGTGGTGAGATAGCGCGCGCCCGAACGAGCCGCCCGCCCCTAGATCGGGACGTGCCCGTTTCCCCCCGCCGGCAGCGGCGCGCCCCCCTCCCCTCCGGCGCGGCCGCGATTCCATCGCGTCTCCCCCTGCGGCTCGATCTTCAGCGTGGCGGGGGTGGACGGCACGAAATCCCCGTCGGCGGCGGGCGCCGACTGGAGTCCCCGGACAAGCCGGTGGGAGCGC
>CALLYX010000323.1 GCA_937858775.1 uncultured bacterium
GGCGGGGGGCTGTGCCATACTCTGAAATGAGGGCGGCGGGGCGCCCCCCGAGGCCGCGCCGTGGAAATCGCCGCCGTTTCCCCCCGACCCCCACAGAGGAGGAATTGCCATGAAGAAGCTGCTGGCGGTGCCGGCCGCGATCGCCGTCCTGTGCGTCGCCGGCATTCTATTCGCCCAGGCCGCGCAGAAGGGGCATGATATCGGGCAGCAGATCTCCGACCTGAACCAGAAGCTCGACGCGGTCGTGCAGAACCAGGCCAAGCTCGACACGATCATCTCCAACCAGGAGAGGATGATCCAGATGCTGGTCATCATCCGCCACCGCTGAGCCGGGCGATGCAGGAATACCATCCCAGGGCCTTGGCGCTCGATTTCGGGACAGGGCACAGCCCCGGCGTCAAACGGCTGCTGCAGGCGACGGTCGGCTGCTTCGTGCTCCAGATCCTCGCCGGGGGAAGCCTGGAACCGGTTCTCGGCCTTGTCCCCGGGGCCGCGGTCGGGCGCCTGATGCCTTGGCAGTTCGTCACGTACCTCTTCCTCCACGCGGGGGCGTTCCACCTCTTTTTCAACATGTACGCCCTCTGGGCGCTCGGGCGCGACGTGGAGGCGGCCCTGGGCACGAGGCGGTTCGTCGCCTACTACCTCATGTGCGGCGTCGCGGGGGGGGCGTGCGCGTATCTCTTCTACGAGCCGCCTGCCGTCATCATGGGCGCCTCCGGGGCGATATTCGGGGTGATGACGGCGTTCGCCGTGCTGTATCCGGAGCGTGTCATCACCCTCCTCGTCTTCTTCGTTATTCCCGTGCGGATGACCGCGAGGCAGATGGCGCTTGCCTTGGCGGGGATCGAGCTCCTGTTCGTAGTCCAGAACCCGCACGGCGGCGTTGTCGCGCATTTCGCGCACCTCGGCGGCGCGCTATGCGGCTACCTGTACATGCGGTGGTCGGGGTTCTGCCGCGGCGGCCGCCCGGGCGGCGGGCGGCGCGGCGGCGGCTTCCACGCCGGGGTGACGGGGGAGGGGGGGGCGCCCGACACGGACGATCTGCTCGACAAGATATCGCGGCACGGGCTCGGGAGCCTCACGGAGGACGAGAGGGAGCAGTTGCGCCGCGCCTCGCGGCGTTGAGAGCCGGCGGCGCGTGAGGGGGGGGAATACGCCATGATCGAGGGGATCCACTGGCTGGGGCATTCCGGCTTCAGGATAGACGCCGAAAAGATCGTCTATATCGACCCGTTCAAGGTGGGCCGGGGGCCGTCCGCCGACATGATCCTGGTCTCCCACTCGCACTACGACCATTGCTCGCAGATAGCCATCGAGCGGATCTCGAAGCCGGGAACGGTGATAGTCACGAACGCCGAGTGCGCCCGCAAGCTGCGGGGGGACGTGCGCGTCCTCGCCGCCGGGCGCTCCCTCGACGTCGGGGGGATTGTCGTGGAGGGGGTCGCCGCGTACAACATCGGCAAGCCGTTCCACCCGAAAGGGGAGGGGGGTCTGGGCTTCGTCGTGGCCGTGGGGGGGCGGAAGATCTACTTCGCCGGCGACACCGACCTGATCCCCGAGATGTCGGCGGTGAGGGCCGACGTGGCTATCCTCCCCGTGAGCGGGACGTACGTCATGACGGCGGAGGAGGCGGCCGAGGCCGCGGCGCGGATCAGGCCCGCGGTGGCCATCCCGATGCACTACGGCACGATCGTGGGATCGGCCTCGGACGCCGCGCGCTTCAGGGAGCTGGCGGGCGTGCCGGTGGAGATACTCGAGCGCGAGGGATAGGGACGTGCGCGCCAAGCTCATCTACAATCCGGCGGCCGGCAGGGCGGCCGGCGCCTCGCGGATGAAGAAGATCATGCGCTCCCTGGCGGACGGGGGCATCGAGGCGGAGATCGGCGTCGTGGGGCGGCCGGGCGACGCCCGACAGTTCGCCGTATCCGCGAGGGACGGCTCCTTCGACATGGTGATCTGCGCGGGCGGCGACGGGACCATCCACGAGGTCATCAACGGGATCGCCGGCTCGAATCTCCTCCTGGGCGTCCTTCCGATGGGGACCGGAAACGTCCTCGCCTGGGACCTCGGCCTCCCGCTCGATCCCGTTGAGGCGTGCGAGGTCTTGAAGCTCGGGGCGGAGCGGACGATCGACCTCGGGCGCTCCTCCGACGGAAGGTATTTCTCATGCATGGCGGGGGTGGGGATCGACGCCCAGATCGTCCGGGACGTTCCGCCCCTGGCCAAGGGGATTCTCGGGAGTTTCGCCTACATGCTGAGCGGGATCCGGACGCTGGTCCACCACGGCCTCACCGAGCTATCCATCGGGATGGACGGCCGTCCGCCCGTGCTGGGTTACGCGGCGGTGATCTGCAACTCCACGCATTACGGGGGGCGTTTCAAGCTCTGCCCGAGCGCGGTCATAGACGACGGATGGCTCGACGTCGCAATCCTCCAGAAGAGGGACAGCCTCGCCCTGCTGCGGTCGAGTCTTTCCGTCATCATGGACAACCGGCCCCGCAAGGAGACCATCTCATTCACCCGGGCGCGCATGGTGCTCGTCAACTCCGCCCAGAAGACGCTCGTCCAGTCGGACGGGGACATCATCGGCGCCACCCCGATCGGATTCTCCATCGCCCCCCGGGCGCTGCGGGTCATGGCCCCGGCGCGAAAGCCGGGCGGGGGTGCCGCGTGAAGGGGGCGCACGGCGCCTGGGCCTGGCTGCTGATCCTCGCCGCCGCCGCGGGTGGGTGCAGGAAGCCGGTCCGCCCGTCGCGGGAGGAGATCCGGTCGAAGTCGGAGCTGGAGTGCGCCATCCGCTATCATCGCTTCAACACCCTCTGCAGGATGGCGGGCCGGGACGAGCGGTCCGGGTTCGATCAGCAGGCGTTCACGAAGTACCGGCAGGCGCTGGACGCGCTCGACGAGATACGCAAGATAGACCCGTTCTGGAACGCCGAGGCGGCGGGGGAGCGCGCGCTCGCGGTGCGCGACAAGACGGAGCGGCTCAAGGAGAAGATCACGCGCCGGGGACTTCGGCGGGGCGAGGCGTTCGACCGCTTCCTGGCCGCCCGGGCGGTCGATCCGCTGGCCGCCGGACCCTGGGCCGACCTGGGGGACTTCTTCTTCAACGAGCACGACTTCGAACAAGCCATAGCCCATTACCGTGAGGCGCTTCAACGGGAACCGTCCAACCCGGCGGTCCTGGTGCGCATGGGGCAGGTCTACAGCCGCGTCGGCAACCTGGAACAGGCCCGCCGGATCTACGCGCGGCTCATCGAGGCGAACCCGGACCTCGCCGTGGCGCATTACAACCTCGGGGGTATCTACTTCAGGATGAAGAAGCCGACCTACGCCATCAGGGAGTACACCCGGGCCCTGGAGATAGAACCCCGCTCCGTCCACACCCTCAACGCGCTCGGCGTCGCATGCAAGCAGCTCAAGCATTACGACGAGGCGGAGTTGCGCCTGAAGCAGGCGATCCGGATCGATCCCGGCTACGCCCCCGCCTACTACAACCTCGGCCTCGTATTCATGGAGAAGCACAACTACCCGAACGCGACCAGCTACCTGCAGCGCGCCATCGACCTGTTCGGCCCGGACTCCCCGCGCGGGAGGACGATAGCCGAGCTCCTCCGCAGCCGCCGCCGGGCGCCCTAGGTCCCCGAGGTCCCCGCGCCGCGCCGGGTCGCTCAACCCGGCGCCTTTCGCATTTCACTTGACCCGTTCTCCCCCGTGCGGCGATAATATGCATCACACGCCCGGCAAGGCGCCGGTGCGTCCCGCCGCGCGCCTGCGCATTGGGATGGAGAGACTCCGCGTATGACAAACGACCTGGTCATGATCCTCGCCGGCGGCAGGGGCGAGCGCCTGTACCCCCTCACGCGGGACCGGGCGAAGCCGGCCGTTCCGTTCGGCGGCATCTACCGGATCATCGATTTCGCCCTGAACAACTTCATCAACTCGGGCTTCTACCGGATCAAGGTGCTGACGCAGTTCAAGTCGGATTCCCTGAACCGGCATCTCGCGCGCGGCTTCCGCCTCTCCCCCGAGCTCGGGCATTACATCGACCCGGTCCCGGCCCAGATGCGCACCGGGGAGAGCTGGTACAAGGGGACCGCGGACGCGATCTACCAGAACCTGAACCTGATCCTGGACGAGGACCCGCGCCAGGTGCTGATCTTCGGCGCGGACCATATCTACCGCATGGACGTGCAGCAGATGCTCCACTACCACAAGGAGATGGAAGCGGACCTCACCATCGCCGCCATCCCGCGCCCGGCCGAGGAGGCCAGCTCCTTCGGCGTGCTCCAGGTGGACCGGGAGGGCAGGGTCCTCGAGTTCCAGGAGAAGGTGAAGAACCCGAAGGAGATGCCTAGCCGCCGGGGCTGGTGCCTCTGCTCCATGGGGAATTACATCTTCTGCCGCGATATCCTGATCGATGCCGTGAAGCGGGACGCCGAGATGGCGACCTCCCACGACTTCGGCAAGGATATCATTCCCTCCATGATCCGGACGCACCGCGTCTACGCCTACGACTTCAGCACCAACCGCATCCCGGGATGCGAGGATAAGGAGATAGGCTACTGGCGGGACGTCGGCACCATCGAGGCGTATTTCGAGGCGAACATGGATCTTGTCTCCGTATCGCCGCTGCTGGACCTCTACAACGCGGAGTGGCCGCTCCGCACCTGCTACAACCGCTATCCCCCCGCCAAGTTCGTCTTCGCCAACGAGGCGGAGCGCCGGGTGGGGCGAGCGACCGACTCCATCGTCTCGGAGGGGTGCATCATCAGCGGAGGGACCGTGAACCGGAGCATCCTCGGGCCGGGGGCGAGGATCAACAGCTACAGCGAGGTGACCGATTCGATCCTCATGAAGGGGGTGGAGATCGGCCGCCACGCCCGCGTGCGCCGGGCGATCATAGACAGCGGCATAGAGGTCCAGCCCCACGAGCAGATCGGCTTCGACGAGGAGGCGGACCGGAAGAAGTACTTTGTATCGCCGGGCGGCATCGTGGTCATTCCGAAACCGCTTCACAAGGAGCTCGACGACTGAGGGGGCCGCCGTGGCCCGCCACGGGCCGGGGGAGGCGCACGTGACCGAGCCGAAGAAGTTGGAGATCGTGATGGCGTCCCCGGAGGCCGTCCCGTTCGCCAAGACGGGGGGCCTGGCGGACGTCGCCGGCGCCCTGCCGCGGGCGTTGCGGGCGCGGGGGCATCGCGTGCGCCTGGTGATCCCGTATTACGGCTGCATCCTCAAGGGCGGCGTCAGGGCGGCGGACACCGGGATAAGCGTCTCGATCGCCATCTCCAACCGCCTTGAAACGGCGCATCTCTGGGAGAGCAGCCTCGAGGACGGGACCCCCGTATCCCTCCTCCGGAATGACGCCTACTACGACCGCCCGGAGCTTTACGGCACCGCCGGGGGGGATTACCATGACAACGCCGAACGCTTCTGCTTCTTCGCCCGGGCGATCGTGGCCATGCTCAAGCGGACTTCCGCCGCTCCCGACATCCTCCACTGCCACGACTGGCAGACGGGGCTAGTGTGCCCGCTCCTCAAGGTCGTCGAGAGGGACACCCCCATATTCGGCAGGACAGGGGTGGTTTTCACCATCCACAACCTCGCGTACCAAGGCCTCTTCTGGCACTACGACATGCATCTCACCGGCCTCCCATGGAGCGTTTTTGTGCCCGATGGGATCGAGTTCTACGGCAAGATCAACCTCCTCAAGGCGGGGATAGTCTACTCCGACGCGATCACGACGGTGAGCCGCCGCTACAGCGAGGAGATCCAGGGCCCGGAACTAGGCTGCGGGCTGGCCGGGGTGCTGCGGCGGAGGCGCGGCGATCTCCACGGCATCTTGAACGGGGCCGACTACAGGCAGTGGGACCCGGCGAACGATCCGCATATCGCCGAGCGATACACCGCGGATACCCTCGACGGGAAGCGGCGATGCAAGGAGGACCTCCTCGGCGCCTACGGCCTGAGCCTCCCCCCGGGGACCCCGCTCGTCGGGATGGTGGGGCGGATGGCCGACCAGAAAGGGTACGATCTCATCGCCGCGGCGCTCCCGCGTCTCCTCGAGTCCGGCATCGCCATCGTCATCCTAGGCAAGGGCGAGGAGAAGTACCAGCGCCTCCTCAGGCGGCTGGCGAAGGGCCGGCCTGACCGGCTCGGCGTCAAGATCGCATTCGACAATGCCATCGCGCACAAGGTCGAGGCGGGGGCGGACTACTACCTGATGCCGTCGCTCTACGAGCCGTGCGGCCTCAACCAGATCTACAGCCTCCGTTACGGCACCGTGCCGATCGTTCGGGCGACGGGCGGCCTCGACGACACCGTGACACCCTACGATCCGGCCACGGGCGCGGGGAACGGCTTCAAGTTCGGCCCGTATACGGCGGAGGCCCTCCACGACGCGGTGGTACGGGCCATCGCGATCTTCGAGCGCGAGCCGGACTGGACGCGGATACGGCGGAATGCCATGGCCTGCGACTTCTCCTGGGACCGCGCCGCGCGCGAGTACGAGCGGGTGTACCTGGCCGCGGTGTCGAGCGCGCTCGGCCGCGGGGGGGGAGGGGGACGTGCCTGAGCTGAGAAAGGACCCGATACTCGGCCGCTGGGTGATCATCTCCACAGAGCGCGCCCAGCGGGCCCGCGAGGCGCCGCGCTGCCTGGAGGAGAACAATCAGAAGGGGTGCCCGTTCTGCGCCGGGCGCGAGAACCTGACCTCCCCGGAGATCGCGGCGTGGCGCCCGCCGAAGAGCCGCCCCAACACGCCGGGATGGGAGGTGCGGGTCGTCCCCAACAAGTATCCGGCCCTCCGCGTCGAGGGGAACCTCGACAAGCAGGGGCAGGGGATCTACGACCGGATGAACGGGATCGGGGCCCACGAGGTGATCATCGAGACGCCGGATCATTCCGCGCGGCTCGACGAGCAGCCGAGGGAATCCGTCGCCAAGGTCTTCGAGGCGTACAAGCTCCGCATCAACGACCTGAGCCGCGACACGCGGATGAAATACATCCTCGTCTTCCGGAATGAGGGCAGGGCGGCCGGGGCGTCTCTCACCCACCCGCACTCGCAGCTCATCGCAACGCCCGTAACCCCCAAGAGGGTCAAGGAGGAGCTCAATGGCGCGGCCGCCTACTACCGGTACAAGGACCGCTGCATCTTCTGCGATATAATCCGCCAGGAGACCGCCGATCGGGTCCGGGTGGTGTACGAGAACGATCGCTTCCTCTCCTTCTGTCCGTTCGCCTCCCGCTTCCCGTTCGAGGTGTGGGTTCTCCCGAAGCGGCACGACGCGGATTACGGCGGCATCTCCAAGGAGGAGCTCTCGAGCCTCGCGGATATGATGATCGTCACGCTGCGAAAGCTGGCGAAGGCCCTAAGCCGGCCGCAATACAACTACGTCCTCCACACCTCGCCAGTGCGGTGGCCGCGAAAGGATTACTGGAAGACGATAGAGCAGGACTACCATTGGCACATCGAGATCATGCCGCACCTGACGCAGATCGCCGGATTCGAGTGGGGGACCGGCTTCTTCATCAATCCCACCCCCCCCGAGGAGGCGGCGAAGTACCTGCAGGAAGTCGAAACCTGACCGGGCGTCCTCTACGCCCCGAGCCGGATCGAAGGGATACCGCCGGACCGTGAAACGCATCTCGCTCGCCTTCTTGTGGCATATGCACCAGCCGTACTACTACGACCCCGCCACCGGGCGGAGCGCCATGCCGTGGGTGCGGCTGCACGCAACGCGGGGCTATTTCGACCAGATCGTCCTTCTCGACGACTACCCGTCGATCCGGCAGACGTTCAACTATGTACCGTCGCTCCTGAAGCAGATCGAGGAGTACGCCCGCGGCTCGGTGACCGACGTATTCCTCGATTACGGCATGAAGCCGGCCGCGGATCTCACCCCCGATGACCGCCGATTCATCCTCTGGAACTTCTTCATGGTTAACTGGGAGACGATGATAAACCCGCACCCGCGCTACAAGGAACTCCTGCAGGCGCGGGGGGCTACGGTCACCGAGAGCACCATGCCGGACGCGGCCCGGCGCTTCAGCGAGCGGGACATCCGGGACCTGCAGGTCTGGTTCAACCTCGCGTGGTTCGGCCACCAGGCCTGCAGGCGTTATCCGGAGCTCGCCGAGATGAAGAAGCGGGGGGCGAACTTCTCAGAGGCCGACAAGGCGCGCATCAGGGAGATCCAGGACAGGATCATTCGCACGATCATCCCGCTCCACCGCGACGCGGAAGCGCGCGGGCAGATCGAGCTCACCACGACCCCGTTCTACCACCCGATCATGCCGCTCCTCTGCGACACCGATATCGCGCGCCGGGCGATGCCGGACGTCCCCCTGCCGTCCCGTTTCCGCCATCCGGCGGACGTCGAGGCGCAACTCGCCGCCGCAGCGTCGTACCACGAGCGGCTCTTCGGGAGGCGGCCCTCCGGGCTCTGGCCGTCGGAGGGATCGGTCTGCCCGGAGATCGTCCCCCTCGTCGCCAGGCAGGGGTTCAAGTGGATGGCCTCGGACGAGGAGGTTCTCTTCAGGTCGATACGGAGCAGGGACCGGTACACGGTCCTCTACCGCCCCTACCTGGTCGAACACGCGGGCGCGACGGTCGGGATGGTCTTCCGCGACCGGCAGCTCTCGGACCTGATCGGTTTCACCTACGCGTTCAACGACCCCAAGAGCGCCGTGGCGGATTTCCTCATGAAGCTCTCCGAGATCGCGAGGGTGGCGCGCGGCGACGACGCGATCGTGAGCGTGATCCTCGACGGGGAGAACCCGTGGCAAAGCTACCCGGACGGCGGGGAGGGGTTCCTGAGGCGCCTCTACGAGGAACTGGAGAAGGGCACCTTCGCTGAAAGCGTCCGTATCGGCGACTACCTCGCGGCGCACCCGCCCACGGAGAGGATCACCCGTCTTCACAGCGGCTCGTGGATCGACAGCAACTTCGGCGTCTGGATAGGGGAAGAGGAGGACAACGCCGCATGGAACCTGCTCGGCAGGGCGCGCACAGCCCTTCAGCAGCGGGAGGCGTCGGGGGGGGGGAAGGACCTCTCCGCCGCCAGGGAGGAGATCTACGCGGCGGAGGGGAGCGACTGGTTCTGGTGGTATGGGGACCGGTTCTCGAGCGATAACGACGCCATGTTCGACCAGCTCTTCAGGACGCACCTCAGGAACGCGTACACCGCGATGGGGGAAGCGCCCCCGAAGTCCCTGGACACGCCGATCGCGCACATGGGGCGGGTGTCCGTGGCTCAGGAACCGCGCGCCTTCCTGAAGCCGATCATCGACGGCCGCGAGACATCCTACTACGAATGGGTGGACGCCGGGCGGTACCGCGCGACCCGTTCGGACAGCACCATGTTCCGTTCAGAGGCCTTCATCAGGGAGATCCGGTACGGTTTCGACGAGGAGAGCTTCTTCCTCCGGATCGACCCCCTCGACAAGGAGGCCATCGGCGGGGGGGAGGAGTACAAGGTGCACGTGCACTTCACCGCGCCGAGGGAGGTGCGCCTCTCCTTCGCCCTTACCCGGGGGAACAGCCACCGCCCGCGCTGCGAGCTCTCCCTCCGCGAAAACGGCCGGCGTGTCGGAAAGAAGTGCGCCTGCGGCGAACTGGCGATGGACAGGATCATCGAGCTCTCCGTCCCGTTCCGCGACCTCGGCTTCAAGAAGCGGGAGGACGCGGGCTTTTACGTCCAGGTGAAGACGGGAACGATAGAGGTGGAGCGGCACCCGCACGGCGGCTTTATCGCCTTCACGGTGCCGGACGAGGATTTCGAGATCGCGCACTGGACCGCGCTGTAGGCGTTGCGCGCAGAGTAGGAGAATGCTTTATGGCCGGCCGACCGGTAAACCGAGGCGGGATCCCCGCGCCCCGATGAAAGAGATATACTTTCTTCTGGCGGTGCACAACCACCAGCCGGCCGGCAACTTCGAACACGTCTTCAACGACGGCTGGCGCACCTGTTACGGGCCGTTTCTCGATCTGTTGAAACGGCACCCGGGCGTCCGCTGCACGCTCCACTACACCGGCGCCCTCCTCGAGTGGATGGAGGCGAAGCGCCCCGACGCCATCGAAACACTGCGCGCGCTCGCCGCCTCGGGACAGGTCGAGTTCCTTGGCGGCGGCTTCTACGAGCCGATCCTCCCCGCCATACCGACCGCAGACGCCGAGGGGCAGCTCGGCCTGATGTCGCGCTACCTCGAGGAGCGATTCGGCGCGGCCCCGCGGGGCATCTGGACGGCCGAGAGGGTGTGGGAGCCCCAGCTCGCGGGGCTGATCCGCGATGCCGGCATCGAATACACGCTTCTGGACGACGCGCATTTCGTCTACGCCGGCCTTTCCCGCGAGGAGATCCGGGGATATTACATGACGGAGGACCGCGGCCGGCCCCTGGCGGTTTTCCCGATCGACAAGCAGCTCCGCTACCTGATCCCGTTCAACCAGCCGGCGGCGGCGATCGACTATCTCAGGTCGGCGGCGGAGGGGTTTCCCGGGGGCGGCATCACGCTCGGGGATGACGGCGAGAAGTTCGGCATGTGGCCCGGCACGCACAAGTGGGTGTACGAGGAGGGGTATCTCGAGCGGTTATTCACGCTGCTCGAGGAGAACGCGGGGTGGCTCAAGACTATCACCATGGGCGACTTCCTCGGGCGTTTCCCCCCCTCCGGCAAGATCTATCTCCCGACCGCCTCCTACGACGAGATGATGGAGTGGTCGCTTCCCGCGCCGGTGCAGTCGAGCTATGAAACGCTGATCGCCGAGCTTAAAAAACGAAACGACTATGACCGCTTCTCCCGTTTTCTGCGCGGGGGGTTCTGGCGGAACTTCATGGTGAAATACCCCGAGAGCGATCTTCAACGCTGCAAGGCGCTGCATGTGAGCCGCATGGTGCACCGGCACCTGCCCGAAGACCTCGAGGCCAAGAAGTCGCTCTGGAGAAGCCAGTGCAACTGCGCACCGATGTTCAGCCCCATCGGCAACCGCGCGGAGCCAGTGACAGCGAAATCGGGGCGCAAGGCATCATATTCAGTGGCCAGTGCGTCTGGTCCGGTATGCTCGTAGTCCAACATTGGCGTGGCCAGATCACCATTTTCGTCGAGCAACACAATCGAGGTTCCGTGGGG
>CALLYX010000324.1 GCA_937858775.1 uncultured bacterium
TGCGCGAATCTCGGCGTTTAGGGCGTCCTCCAACTGCCGCCAGCTGGCACGCTCCGCCTCGACGGCGGCGGCCAACGCTTCCGCGCGGAGGGAACACCCTCGCGCCGTGCCCCGCGATGATGCCGTATCTCGATGTGAAGGTGCAGCTCGTGGACCTTCCGCCGACAGCCCCCGGCCATGTCGAATTCTGGATGGTCAACATGCTTCGGAACGCGGACGCCTGCCTGTTCGTCTTCGACGCCTCCGACGAGGCGTGCCTCGAACACGCGGGGGAGACGATCGCGGAGCTGGAACGGAGGGGCTTGGCCCCAGGGGTTGCCCTCCGGGCCCTCGCCGTCGCCAACAAGGCGGACCTCGATGGGGCGCCGGCGCGAATAGGGCCGCTGCGCGAGTTCTGGGCGGGGCGGGGCGGTTTCGTCCCGTTCTCCTGCGCCTCCCCCTCGCCGGCGGAGGTGGACGCGCTCCGTGCCCGGATCTTCTCGCTCCTCGGCGTCATACGGATCTACACGAAGGAACCGGGGAAGAAGCCCGACACGGGCCGGCCGTTCACGATCAGGGACGGCTCCAGCGTCCTCGACTTCGCCGGGCGCCTCCACAAGGATTTCGCCGCCGGGCTCAAGCGCGCCAGGATCTGGGGCTCGGCGCGTTTCCCGGGGCAGGCGGTGGCGCGCGACTATACCCTCAGGGACGGGGATATTGTGGAGCTCAGCCTGTGAGCGGCTCGTCGCGGGGATGGAACCCGCCGCCGGGATGTGTTAAGATCTGGCCATGGGACCGATGACGATCCGCCGCGGAACGCTCGCCGCCGCTCTCGCCGCGGTTCTCCTCGCCCGCGCGGCGGCGGGAGAGAAGGCGGACCCGGCTCGGATCGTGCTCGAGCCGGACGCCTATGTCGGCAAGCGCGTCTCGATCGCGGTGAATTTCCTGCGCGTGGAGACGGGCCGCGAGCGGTGGGAGGAGCAGGCCAACCTGAAAACCTCGGCGGTTATCAAGTTCAGGGTCAGCCGCCTCGGGGACGTGCGCTGTTATCTCCAGCGCACGCCGCGCAACGTGGCCCTCCTCGACGGTCTCGCCAAGGGCGAACGGATCGTTCTCTCCGGCACGACGAAGCGTCTCCGGACCAAGGTGGTGACGGAATACGAGGTGTCCGGGAAGGGGCACCGCAGGTTGCGCGAGGTCAAGCGGACCGTGCGGGGGCGGGTGCGCTATGCGTTCATGGTCGACACCGTATCGCCGGGCAGGTGAGCGGCGCCCGGGGCGCGCGCTCTGCCTCGCGGCCTGCGCGGCGCTGGCCGCGCCGTCGGGCGCGCGGGCGGGGACCGACGCCGCCTCGATCGCGGCCGATCCCGAGGCGCACGCGGGCGAGAGGGTGACCGTCGCGGTCAAGTTTCAGAGGATCGACACTGGGCGCGACCCGTGGGAGGAGCAGGGCGATCTCAAGGCGTCCCGCGTCATCAAGTTCACCGTCGCGCCGTTCGGGTCGCTGAAGTGCTACGCCGCCCGCACGGACCGGAATATCGAGGCGCTCGCGCGGCTCAAGCGGGGGGGCGGGATCACGCTCACCGGCTCGGTGAGGAAGTACCGCCCGGCCGTGCGGGCCGACTTCGACGTGTCGGGCCCCGGCGGCGGGCGCGGCCGCGGCCGCCCCGAAGGGAAGAAGAGGCGGCGCTGGTACTGGCATCGCCCGGACCGCATTTTGCGCGGGGCGGAGCG
>CALLYX010000325.1 GCA_937858775.1 uncultured bacterium
GCCACCACGAGCAGCGGCCCGGTCGTGCGCGATGCAACCGTGTTCAGGCTCTCCACCCGCGAGCAGAAGGCACCGTGCGCGGCCTGTCGCGCCCACGCCGCCCACCGCTACTTCGTTACCGCCGAGGCCGCCGACGCCGGGCGCGCCCATGCCGGCTGCAGCTGTGCGATACGCGAGCAACGGGTGGAGAGCGCCCAATTGGAGCACTGGTTCGCGGACGATCGCGGCGTGCACGATGCACGCTGGACGACATAGAGGAGAAGGGCGCGGCGACTGGCAGAGCATCGAGGAAGGGGATCGACGCAACCCGTCGAGTGTGTTCCGCCGTTGCGTGAACACCGGGAGGCCTTCCTCCTCCCCTCCCTGGGTGCTCCGCCAGTCGCCGGCGCGAACGCGGAGAAGGGTGAGCTTGCCGACTTCTTGACGCTGAGCGTCAGAAGCCACTCATGTGCCTGGGTTTCTTGGACGATTCATGGATATCGGTGGGAGTTCCCTTGGAGAGCGATCCGGTTGAATCACATTCAAGACGGGAACCGAACCCCAGGAGTACCCCCCTCATGAACAAGCAGCTGCTCACCGGACTGACGATCGTCGGGGTCGCCGCCTCCGCCGGCGCCGCCACCGTCATCTACTTCCCGCTCGACCTCCCGTTCGCGGTCGGGCGCGCCCTGGACCTCGTCCGCCCCGAGCTGATAGCGATCGTGGAGACGGAGATCTGGCCGAACTTCATCGCCCTCGCCGCCCGCCGGGGCGTCCCGATCGCGATCGTGAACGGCCGCATCTCCGACCGCTCCTTCCGCGGCTACCGCCGCCTCCGGCCCGCCCTCCGGACGATCCTGCCGCTCGTCTCCCGCTTCAGCATGCAGACCGCCCTCGACGCCGAGCGCATCACCGCCCTCGGCGCCCCCCCGGCGAGCGTCTCCGTGGGCGGGAACATGAAGTTCGACTGCGGCCTCTCCCCGGCCGGCGCCCCGGAACTCCTTGCGGCGCGCGCGGCGCTCGGCCTCCGGGGGGACGCGCCGGCATTCGTGGCCGGCAGCACGCACCGCGGGGAGGAGGGGTTCGTCCTCGACGCCTACGACGCGGCGCGCCGGAGATTCCCCGGCGTTTCCCTCGTCCTCGTCCCCCGCCACCCGGAGCGCCGCGGCGAGGTGGCGGCGCTCTGCGAGGGGCGGGGCTTTAGCTGCGTCCTCCGCACGCGCCTCCCGAGGGGGGAACGCGTCCCGGACGGCGCGGTCCTCGTCGCGGACACCATCGGGGAGCTCGCCGCGATCTACCGCGCGGCCACCGTGGTGTTCGTGGGGAAGAGCCTCGTGGACGGCGGGGGGCAGAACATCATCGAGCCCGCGTGCATGGGGAAACCGGTCATCTTCGGCCCCTCCATGCACAACTTCCGCGAGGCCGCCGAGCTCCTTCTCGCGAGCCGGGGGGCGGTCCGGGTCGCCGACGCCCGGGGCCTCGCGGAGGCCGTCGTCGCCCTCCTCGGCGACGACGCCTCGCGCGAGGGGCTCGGCAGGCGCGCCGCGGAGGCGATGGCCGGGAGCCGCGGCGCGACGCAGAGGAACCTGGCGCTGCTGCTGGGCTTGATCGGGGCCGGCGGGCGGTAGCCGGCGGGCGCGGAGACCGGGGGGGGGGAACGGCCGCCTTCCCCTCGGCCCCCGCAATTTCATCGATTCGTCGGACGCAGGATGCCGCATGAACGCGCTCTACTGGGCGGAGGTCGTGGAGGGGAGGCGCCGCGGGGCCGCCGCCTCCTGCCTCCGCGCGGCCCTCACCCCTCCATCGCTCGCCTACCGCCTCGCCGTGACGGCCCGGAACGCCGCCTACGACCGCGGCCTCCTCCGGCCGCGCCGGCTCCCCCGCCCGGTCGTCAGCGTCGGGAACCTGGCCGCGGGCGGGACGGGGAAGACGCCCCTCGTGAAGCTCCTCGCCGCGGGGCTGCGCGCGAGGGGGTTGAAACCCGCGGTGCTGAGCCGGGGGTACGGCGCCTCCCCGGGCGGGCCGCCGTTCCCGCGCCTCGTCTCCGACGGCAGCCGCCTGCTTCTCCCCCCGGGGGAGGCGGGCGACGAGGCGTTCATGCTCGCCGCCGCCCTCCCCGGCGTCCCCGTCGCCGTCTCCCCCGACCGCGCGGGGGCCGGGGAGATGGTCGCGCGATCCCTTCCCGTCGACCTCTTCATCCTCGACGACGGTTTCCAGCACCGCCGCCTCGCCCGCGACGCCGACATCCTGCTCCTGGACTCCGCCCGGCCGTTCGGCTCGGGGCGGCTCCTCCCCGCGGGGGCGCTGCGGGAGCCCCCGTCGGCGGCGGGGCGGGCCGGTTCGATCGTCCTGACCCGCTGCGAGGGTCCGCCCGTCCCGGCCGTCCTCGCCCTCCTTTCGGCCCTCAACCCCGGGGCGCCGGTCTTCACGGCCGCCCACGAGCCGGTCCGGCTCGCAGGCGCCTGGGGATGGCCGGACGCCCCCCTCGAATCGCTGCGCGGGAAGACGGTCGCCGCCTTCTGCGGCATCGCCTCGCCGGGGGATTTCGCGCGCACCCTCTCGCGCCTGGGGGCGCGCGTGGCGCGGTGGCGGCCGTACCCGGACCATCACCCGTACCGGGCGGGGGAGATCGAACGCCTCGCCCGTGCCGCGGCCGCGGACGGCGCCTCGGCCCTCGTCACCACGTCCAAGGACGCGGCGCGCCTGCCGGGGCCGTCGGCCCTTCCGATACCCCTCCTCGCCCTCGAGATCGAAATGCGGTTTTGCGGCGGCGAGGCGCAGTTGCTACAATGGGTGGTCGATTCGATCGGGGCGCCGGCGGCCGCCCCCCCATCCCGGACAGGGAGCCCATGAAAAGGATACACCCGACGGCTGTCGTCCACCCCCGCGCCGATATCGCGGACGACGTCTCGATCGGCCCCTATGCCGTGATCGAGGAGGACGTGTCGATAGGCCGGGGCACGGTGATCGAGAGCCACGCCTGCGTCAAGCGCTACACGACGCTCGGCGAGGGGAACCGGCTCCACTGCGGGGTGGTGCTCGGGGACCTGCCGCAGTCGCTCGCCTTCAAGGGCGGCCCGAGCGGCCTCAGGATCGGCTCCGGGAACATATTCAGGGAGCACGCGACCGTCCACCGCTCCATGGTCGAGGGGGGGACGACCGTGGTCGGCGACCGGAACTACTTCATGGCCCTCTCCCACGCCGGGCACGACTGCGTTATCGGCAACTGCGCGATCATCACGAGCTGCGCCCTCATCGCGGGGCACACGCTCGTCGAGGACGGCGTCGTCATATCGGGGGCCGTGGTCGTCCACCAGCACAGCCGTATCGGGCGGCTCGTCATGGTGAGCGGCCTTTCGGCCGTGAACCGCGACATCCCCCCGTTCGTCATCGCGGGCGGCCGCCCCGCCGTGGCGAGCGGATTGAACGTCGTGGGGCTGCGGCGGGCCGGCGTGACGCAGGCGGCCCGGAGCCGTCTCAAGGAGGCGTTCAAGATATTCTACACCTCGGGCCTCAACGCCTCCCGGGCGATCGAGGAGATCGAAAAGGGGGAGATGACGCCCGAGGTGCGCCACTTCACCGGCTTCATACGCGCGTCAAAACGGGGGGTCTGCCGTTACGCCGAATGGTCCGAGGAGCGGGGCGCGGACTTCTAGCG
>CALLYX010000326.1 GCA_937858775.1 uncultured bacterium
CCTCGATAGCGGCGGGGATCCGGTCCCTGACGAGCTTACGGTAATATTTCCGGGCCAAGGGGTGGCTCCGTTTCCCCCCGCGCGGCGCGGACCCCCGCGCCCGTCACTGGCGCGAGAGATAGATCACGTCGCCGGCCTTCACCGTGTTCGGGTCCGCGATCTTGTTTTCACGCGCGACCCGGCCGATGGCGCCGCCGTTGCCCAGCTCGCGCTGGCAGATGCTCCAGAGGCTCTCGCCCTTTTTGACCCGGTACGGGACGCCGCGGCCCCCGGGCCGCTCGACAGGGCGGGGCGCGGGTGGGATCGCCTCCGGGGCGGTTTTCTCGCGGGCGCCCTTCCCCGCCTCGCGCGCAGGCGCCACGACGGGTTCTGGGGCGGGCCCGAGGGCGAGCGTCGAGGCCTCCACGAATTGGAGATCCACGGGAAGGGCGCCGCCCGCCGGGGCCCCGGTCGCGGCGATTCCCGCGGCGGACCCGGATCGGCCGGCGTCACCGGCCCCCGCCGGTTCGGCCGGCGGGACGGCCGAGGCGAGCGCGAGCGCGGTTGTGGGTTTCGGGCCGACCTCAGCCAGCGCCGGGCCGGGGGAGGGGGTCCCCGCCTCCGGGAAGGGGAGGAAATCCCCGTCGTCAAGCGCCGCGCTTCTCGCCGGAGAAGCGGGGGCGGATGCCAGCGCCACGGATTCGGGCGCCGCGGCGTCCAGGGGACGCGTCTCGTGTGCGACCTCGAACGCCGGTCCGTCCGCCTGGCGCGCCTTCATGGAGATGATGAAGATGAGGAAGACGCAGAGACCGGCGCAGAGGCCGCGGAGTATCTGCTGGTTTTGCGTTATCCGGTGCAGCTTGAGCTGCGTCGTGCGATAGGCGATCTCGCGGTCCTCGAGTTCCGCCTCGAGGGTGCGTATCCGCTGGAAGACCGGGAGGGATTCGGCCTCCGCCCCCCTTTCGTCGCCCCCCCCCGCGGCGGCGGCCGCGTCCAGGTCGCCCTGGAGGAGATCGAGCCGCTGCTGCAGTTCAGCTACACGGGCGGCGTTTCCGCGCTCGGTCTCATCGAACTTGTCGCGCAGCGCCGAGAGCTCCCCGGCAAGCGCGGCGGCCTCTGCCCTGGCGCGGTCCCTCTCCTCCGCGGCGTGCTCCAGATTCGCCCGGACGATACGCGACTCGCGGAGTTCCTCCCCGAGACGCCGCGCCTCGGCCCTGGCCTCCTCCAACGCCTCCCCGCCGCCTTGCGCGCCCGCGCCCTCCGCGGCGGCGGCCGCCGCCGCGCGGGCCTCCCGTATGAACGCCTCCTTCTCCTGCAGCCTCTCCTCGAGATCCTCGATCCTGCGGCGTGCCTCCTCGTCCTCCACGACGACCTGGGCGGGGCCGTCCTGCATGGAGGCGAGCTGCGCCTCTTTCTCCTCGAGCGCCGCGGCCATGCGCGCGAGCTTTTCCCCCGCCTTGGCGTCCTGGTCCCTCAACCTCGCCGAGAGTTCCGCGATCTCCAGCTTCTTAGCCTCGAGCTCCTTGACAAGGCGGGCGGCGATGGACTCGGAGGATTCCCCGGCGGGGCCGGCCCCCGCGCGGCCTTTCAGGGCGTGCAGCTCCTCCTCTTTGGCGGCAAGGAGTAGCCGAAGCTGCTGGATGACGGTGTCCTGGTCCTGCACGAGGTCTTCCATGACGGGACTCCTCCATTGTGATAAGGCACACACGGGGAGCGAATCAGGGGAGCGGTGTGGGGGCACCGATCTGACTTTGTAAATCCGGCCGACACTATCCTATTGTTACCAGATTCGCGGAAATGCTAGCATACTCCTCGATCGCGCGCAAGGGAAAAATCAAGGATAGAATCAAGCGCGGGGCGGGGCCTCGATCCGAGGAGGGGGACGGCGTCGTCAGCGCCGAAGCGCGCCCCTGACGGCGGGCTTGGCGCCCGGATGCCGCCGCGCCCCGTCCCGCCGAAACCGGCGCACCATGGGCTGGAGAGCGGGGGAGGTACGGATGGCGCACGTGCTGAACAAGGAGCTTGCCGGCTTGATGGGGCGCGTCGAGCGCCTGCGGGAGCGGCTCTCCTCATTGGACCCTGCCGCGTTGGCGGCGCGCGCGGGCGCGAGGTACCTCGCGGGAATCGCCGGGGGGGGCGATATACGGTTCGCCGTCTGGGGGCGCGAGATCGCCGTGGGCGTCCCCGGTTTCGTCGCGCGGGACGCGGCGACCGGCGCGAAGAGCGGCCCGGGAACCCAGGCGCTGGCCGCCTACTATCTTCACACTACCGACGGCTCCCCCACCGAGGGGCGATGGATCCCCTTCTCGGAACTTCCGGACGGCGCGTTCTACTTCAGGGCGTTCCAGGGGTACACGGGGGATCTGCTCGTCAGGGCGTTCGGCGCCGATCTCGACGGCCTCGCGCGCGCCGCTGAGCGCCGCGGGGGTCGGAGAGAGGCGGATGGCGATCTCTCGTATTCGTTCTTCGCCCTCCCCAGGGTTCCGATCCTCCTCGTCTGCTGGCGCGGGGACGAGGAGTTTCCCCCCTCCGCAAGGCTCCTCTTCGACGCCTCGGCGGGGCGGCATCTCCCGACTGATGTGTGCGCCGTTCTCGGCAGCACGCTGACCCGACGGCTCGTGGAGGCGAATGACGCGGGCCCGGCCGGGGGGAATGGTGAAGCCGCGCTTAGTGGGGCCGCCGGATGAAGGAAGTGCGATGTCGGTTGTCCACCCCTCCGGGGAGGGCTGGCGTTGACTTCCCGTCAGCCGTTTGCGTTTTGTCGTTTGTCATGGCGCCGCGGCGGGTATAGAATGGCCGGCGGAGGCCGAATCGGAAACGGGGGGCGGGAATGAGATGGTGCGGCATGGCCGCGGCGGCCCTGCTGGCGCTACCCGCGCCGGGGCCGGGCGGGGCGCGTGCGGAGGAACCGCCGGCCGCGCGCGGCAGGCTCCGATTCGAACCGGCCCCGTGGGTCGGCAAAGAGCCGTATTCCGTGAGGATCGTCTCGGCCGGGGACGGGCGCGAGGTCTCATGTGTGAGAGGGGGCCTCGAAGAGATCGCCCTGCCGCCCGGCTCGTACCGGGTCCTCTGGCGGCAGTGGGAACACGGCATGGATGAGACGGACCTCGGCCTTGATATCGCGGTAAAGGCCGGGGAGACGGCGGTCGCAAGGATCGACGCCGGCATGCGCCTGCTGCCGGCCAAATGGGTCAAGGCCCCGCCGTTCTACTGGCTCCTAAGGGATCCGTCGAGCGGCAGGGAGGTCCTCACGGTGCGCGGCACATGGGACCCTGTTCCGGCGCCCGCGGGGGTCTACACGCTCTGGTACAGGCAGTGGGAGCGCGGGTCGAGCGAGGTATGCCTCGCCAGGTCGGTGACCATCGAGAGGGGCGTCTGCCGCGAGGTGGACGTCAACACGGGGCTCGCGATCGCTCCGCCCGTCGCAGGGGCGCGGCCGCCGCACCGGTGGGTCCTCATAGCGAAGGGGACCGGGAAGGAGGTCATCGCCGTGGACGGGGAGTGGGGCCCGGTGCCGATACCCCCGGGGCTCTATATCCTCAAGGTTCAGCAGGCCGGGGACGGGTCCTCCTCCTCCGAGGTGGTGCCCGACCTCGTGATCGGTGACGGGCAGAAGGTGGAGCTCACGTTGCGGGACGGGGCGCGGAGAGGGGCGCGATGAAGGAGATGGAGTACGACCGGGAACTGGCGCGTCTGATCGACCATACCCTCCTCAAGACGGACGCGAAGAAGGCGGATTTCGACCGCGCCTGCGCGGAGGCGCGGAAGTACCATTTCAGGTCAGTCTGCGTCTTCTCGGGGGACGTGGAGTACGTCGCGGCGAAGCTCAGGGGATCCGACGTCATCCCGATCGCGGTGGTCGGCTTTCCCCACGGCCAGATGACACCGGTCGCCAAGGCGTTCGAGGCCCATGACGCCATCGTGCGGAGGGGGGCGCAGGAGATCGACATGGTGATCAACGTGAGCGCCCTCAAATCCAAACACTATATCCTCGTTCTCGACGACATCCGGCAGGTGGTGAGGGCGTGCGAGGAGAAGCCGGTAAAGGTCATCATCGAGACCGCGCTCCTGAACACGTACGAGAAGGTCTGCGCCTGCTGCCTTGCCAAGACAGCAGGGGCGCGTTTCATCAAGACCTCCACCGGCAAGGAGGAGGGGGGGGCGACGGTCGAGGACGTGAGGCTGATGCGGGAGGTCGTCGGGGACGAGGTCCTCATAAAGGCAAGCGGGGGGATCAAGTCCCGGGAGTTCGCCTACGCGCTCATCGCGGCGGGCGCGAACCGCATCGGCACCAGCCAGTCGGTTGCCATCGTGACGGGCAAGGCCGCCAGGGGCGGCTATTGATCCCGGCCGGGTCGCGCCGTGCAGGGAAGGGAGGGGGGCTGGGCATGAAGGCGCCTGTGATGATTGTCGGCATTCTGGCGGCGATGTGGACGGGCGTGGCTTTCGGAGAGGGGGAGGCGGCCGCCTCGCAGTCGCCGACGCCGGGGAAGCCGAAGGTCGGAGGCCCGTGCGATTACACCGACTTCGCCGGCACGGCGACCGTCACCAGGATAGAGAGGACCGAGCAATCCGGTCGGCAGGCGTTGACGCCCGGCGGTGCCGGCTACCCGGGCGTGGAGGTCTGGTTCAAATTCCAGAGCCCCGCGCGGATATCCCCCGATTGGGCCCGCAAGGTCGCCGACAGGGAGCAGCTCTTCCGCCTTGCGAACTCGTGGTACCCGGGCGAGAGGTACATCGATAAGTACGGCATCAAGGTGGGGAACACCTACCGCTGCGTGCTGAAGGTCATAAAGAGCGGCACCTGCACCCCGGCGCTCTTCCGCTTCCCCGACTGCAGGAACGACGACTATTTTGAGTCGAAGAAAGAGGAGTGATCCGCCGCCCCTCCCGCGGGGGGCCGGGATTGCGCCGCGACTCGGGGGGCGACATGCTCCTGGAACTCCATTGCCACTCGTCCAAGCACTCCGCCTGCAGCGCCGTCTCCCCCCTCGAGCTGGTCCGGATCGCGCGCGCCAAGGCCCTGCAGGGGATCGTCATCACCGAGCACCACTACCTATGGTCCGACGAGGAGCTCCTCGACCTCCGTCGAGAAGCGGAGGTGGAGAGCCGCTTCGTCATCCTGTCGGGGCAGGAGGTCTCGACCGATGTGGGGCACGTGCTCGTCTACGGCGCAGGCGAGTCCGTGCCGCCGGGGACCACGCTCGCGGCGCTCCGGAAGGCCTTCCCGGCCGCCGCCCTCGTCCTGGCCCACCCTTATCGGGGGGGAAGGGTCGTCGCGGACGCCGATCTCCGGAACCCGGTCCTGGACGCGGTCGAGATCTTCAGCGGCAATCACACCGTCAGGGAGAATTGCCGCGGCCTGGTGGACTGGCACCGTCTGAAGTTCACCGCCCTCGCCGGGACGGACAGCCACTCCCCGCGTCTAGCCGCGGTCTATCCTTCGCAGTTCGACCACCCGGTGGGGAGCGCGGCGGGGCTGGCGGCCGAGATCCGTGCGGGGCGCTGCAGGCCGTTCTTCAAGGAGATCCCCAAATCGGGCGCGAACCTCGACCTGCTCGAGATCACCATCGGCACCAAGGGCGAGGAGGAATCGCGCCCGCGGCTGATCTTCAGGAGCTACGGCGACCCCTCCGCGTGGGCGAAGGCCCTCCGCGCCTACGCCGTCATGGAGGAGATCCACCGGCGGGGATTCTGCGCCGGGCCGTTTCGCGTCCCCGCGCCGATAGACCGTGAGCCGGACAGGATGACGCTCGTCGAGGAGGGGCTGCGGGGGAGGTCGCTTTACGACCGGCTGAAGCTGGGCTCTCCGCCGGGCGGCGCGGAGATGCTCGGCCTGGCCGCGCGCTGGCTCGCCCGCCTGCACGCCCTCCGGCTTCGCGTCACGCCCGTGGAGGAGTTTGTGCGGAGCGAGGAGCGCCGCCTCGCGCGCTATGTCCGGCAGTTCGAACGGGTACGCCATCCCATGGCCGGGGCCGCGGCGAAGATCGCCGGGCGGGTCCGGAGGGCGGAGGCCCGCATCGTCGCCGCGGGGGGCGGATCGCTCGTGCAATGCCACGGCGATTACCATCCGAAGAACATCTTCATCGGACAGGACCGTGCGGAGGACGGGGAGACCCGCTTCGTCTCGGCGATCGATTTCGAGGGCTCGCACGTCGCGCCCCCCGCCTTCGACGTCGGCTACTTCCTGGCGCAATACGGGAACCAGTGCGCCGCGCTCCCGGGGGTGCTCGCGCGGTATCCTGGCGCCCTCTTCCTGAAGGCATACCGGGACGGCGCCGGCGGGCTTCCGCGCGGCTTCACCGCGCAGGTGCGGATCTTCCGCGCGCGCGGCGACCTGAGCATCGCCTCCTATCTCATATCCGTCGGGAAGGGCGACAGCGCGGACCTGAGGCGGGTCATGCGCGACGCGGAGGAGGCGCTGGGCGGCTGAGGGGCGGCCCGTATCGGATCGTCCCGCCGGCCGCGTGGGGGGTGCGGCTATGAGGCTGGTTTTCGATGCGGGGTCGGCGTCGTTCGACGCCGAGCTGAACGACAGCCCGGCGGCGAGGGCGATCGCGGCCTCGCTCCCGATCGAGTCCGAGGTGAACACCTGGGGCGACGAGATCTACTTCAAGGCCAAGGTCTCGTGCCCGCGCGGCGGGGAGACGATGGAACTCCGGGCCGGTGACGTCGGATGGTGGCCGCAGGGGCGCTGCCTCTGCGTATTCTTCGGCCCCACCCCCGCGAGCCGCGGCTCGGAACCGGTGCCGGCGGGCCCCGTGGCGGTGGTGGGGAGGACAGAGGCGTCGACGAACCTCCTCCGGTCCATTCGTGACGGGGAGAAGATTCGCGTTTCGGCGGGCTGACGGGCCGTTGACGGGACGAAGTTATCCACAGAAAATGCCACTTATCCACAGCGTAGCGCAGACTTAAGTCTGCGCTACGATGGGATGCATGACTGATGCCAATTCCAGCTAAAGGACGGGCTGAGGTCCGCCCTAGGATGTGCATCGGATGGGGGAGGGAAGAAGGGCGGCCGCCGGCGTTATTCCCGTCCTGTGCCCTCTCTGCCCCCCTCGGCAACACCTATTGTGCCAGGAGCGCTTCCTTCCGATCCTCGAGGCTGAAGCCGCACCACGGCTGGGGGCAGAATCCCTTCTCCTGCTGCGAGACGCAGGTGAAATCCGCGAGCCGGTCGAGCCCCGTCGAGATGAGCCCGCAGTAGACCCTTGCCCAGAAGTTCGCCCGCGTCTCCGCGTGGTATTTCGACCAGTCGGTTCCCCAGTCGAGCGGCTGCTCGTAGTAGGATCGGATGAGGCCGCCGATGTGCTTCGGGTGCCAGCCCATGCTCATGAGCGTGCGGCAGACCGTCTGGATGCTTGTCGGCGTGACGAGCCCCCAGTTGGCGTTTCGTATCGCCTGCGCGGCGCACGGGGGGAGGGCGGATAGGTCTAGCCTCCAGTACGTTTCCGGCCACCTCTCCGGCGGCTCGTGCTCGACCGAGTCGAAATCCCTGTGGAAGGCGCAGAGGCGCGAGGCGAAGTAGTCGTCGATCACCCTCCCCCATCCGCGCGCGGCATCCGGAATCGCGGAGGAGACCGCCGCGGCGTATTCGGCGGCGCGGTTCAGGTTCCTCCTGACCTCCAGCAGCTCGGCGCAGGAAAGCGTCCCGCGGGGGACGGTGGCGTAGATGGGAAGCTCGCGGGCAAGCCCTTCGCCGACGCGCCCGACGTAGACCTTGTGTTTCTGGTGAGTCGAGAAGGATGTCCGGATGTCCCGCATGAAGAGCGGGTCGGCGTATTGCGTGATGTCGAGGTTCAAACCCTCCCGCCCCCGCGGCGTCCGCGCCGTAGCGACGTCCGAGATCTTCACCTGGAGGGGCCCCGCCCCGCTCGACTTCTCGATCACGCGGTGGCAGAGGAACTCCATCAGGCGCCCTATGCCGCTGTAGCCGCGCGCGTCCCGCTCGGGCAGCGGCCTCTTGCGCTTGTTGTCCCCGCCGGGGACGAGCGCGTATTTCTCCATGAGGCCCCGCTCGGGCGCCCCGATCGCCTCGAGGCGCGCGTGCACCGGGGAGTCGAACGGGACCCGGGACACGAAATGGTAGCCGGACGCTGTCGTGTCGTTTAGATGCGGGATCCCGTACGAGTCGAGGAGCCGCTCGATCAACAGGTAGGAGGGCTCCATCAGGTTGAAATGTTCGAGCTGCTCGCCGTAGAGCCCAGCCCACGTGTCCAGGTTGAAATACTCGACGTCCCAGACGGCGAGCGTGGACGCGCGGTCCCATACGGAACGGAACAGATCGAGGCCGTCCTCCATCAGGCCGACGAGCCCGTCCTCCTCTGCGAGCCGCAGCGGGCGGCGGTAACCCTGCCGGACGAGGAACTCGCCGAAGCCGACGAGATACTCGCAACTGAACGTCTTCCCGCCGCAGAATTCGCGCACCCTCGCCCGCACGGCGTCGTGGCGGTAGTATTCCTGGATGGAGCGGAACTCGTCTTCCGAGAGGACGCGGCCGGGCGCGGTCATGGGGATGTCAGAACTTGCCGTTCCAGTGGTACATGCCGAGGCTGTAGCCGCAGTTGGGCTGCCAGCAGAATCCCTTCTCCAGGTGGGAGACGCAGTTGTGGTCGAGCAGTTTATCCACCCCCGCCGCCATGAGCCCGGAGAAGAGCCGCACGTAGAAGGAGGAGCGCGAGCCGGCGTCGAAGTGCGCCCAGCGGTCCGGGCCCCAGCCGTAATTCCCCTCCCACTTGGAGCGGACGAGGCCCGCTATGTGCTGCGGGTGCCAGCCGAGGGCGAGGAGGCAGCGGGTGAGCGTCTGGAGGTTGGTGGGCTTGAGGAGGTTGTCGTTCGGTACGCGGAGCGAGTGTTGGACGCACGGGGGGAGGATGCGCATGTCGAATGCGCGGTACGTCTTGTCCCATACGGTCCACGGGTCCTGCTTCTCGCTGTCGAACCAGCGGTGGAACTTGTGCAACTCCGATCCCTTGTAATCCTCGATCGCCTTCTTGAAGTTGACGGAGAAGTCCGGGATGAAACAGTAGGTATTCTTCGCGTGCTCCGCGCAATTCCGGAAGTGCCGGCGCATCGCCATGCACTCGTCGAGGGCAAGTTTCCCGCGGGGTATGGCCACCTGGATCGGAGTCCCCTCGGCGATCGCGTCGCCGACCTTGTGGCGCTGGACCTTGTGCTTCTGGTGCGTGGAGAAGGCGCAGCGTAGATCCCGCATGTAGATCGGGTCGCCGAAACAGGAGAGGTCGACGGAGATCGCCTCGCGCGGGCCGCCCTTGACGCGCCCCACGGCGACGTCGGTCAGCATCACCGGCAGCGGGCTGACCGAGGCCGCCGCCTTGATCACCTCGTGCGCGATGAACTCCATCACGCGGCCCATCCCGTCGAAGGAGCGCCCGTGGCGGAGCGAGACGTGGCGGTGGCGCTTGCTTAGGTTTACCCGGTACTTCCCCTCCAGGGAGTCGATAAGGCGCCCGAGCCCCTCGAGCATCAGGTCGGTCTTCGTCCCCGACTGTATCTGGAACGAGAAATGATATCCCTGGCCGGTCATGATGACGAGCGGCTGGATGCCGTAGCGGGAGTAGACCTCCATGATCGCCGAGTATACCGGCTCGATCTTCCTGAAGACCCCGACCTGGTCGAGGTAGACGGTGCCGGGGTAGTCCATGTTGAAATACTCTACATCGAGGACGCCGAGCGTGTGGACCCGGTCCCAGAGCGACCGGAATATGTCCAGGCCGTCGTCGAGGATGTTGTGGAAGCCTTTCTTGGGGGTGGAAATATACGGCTCCGGGGCCGGGGTGCCTATGAGGGCCTCGCCGTAGCCGACGAGATACTCCGCGGTGCAGAGCTCCGGCTCCTGGGCGCTCCCCCCGCAATATTCGGCGATCCGCTCCTGCACCTCCGGATCGCGGTAGTATTCCCTGGCGGTCAACATTATCGTCTGCTCCTGTTCGGGGATGATCGGCGTGCCGAAAGAGACGGGCCGTTCCAGCCAACGGTGCGACAAGATATTATCTCCGAAATCCCCCGCATTCGACCAGCACAATTTTCCAGGCCCGCTCCTCCGGGGGCATTTTCCCCTTGTGCCGCCCGGGGGCGGTAGTATCATCGGTGGGGAGTGGCGCCGTGCCCGCCCGGGAGGGAGCATGCCCATCGTCGCAGCGCTCGCCGCGATCGCAGCCGTCGCCTGGGGGATAGCCGCGTACAACCGGTTCGTCCGCGACACGAACCTGGTGCGCGAGGCTTGGAGCGGCATCGACGTGCAGCTCCGGATGCGCTACGACCTCGTCCCCCTGCTCGTCGAGATCGTCAAGGGGTACCGCGACCACGAGCGCCTCCTCTTCGAGCAGGTGGCCGCCGCGCGCACGAGGTGCATCGGCTCGGTGTCGCTCCCCGAAAAGGGCGCCGCCGAGGGCGCGCTCACGCGGGGCATCCGGTCGCTCTTCGCGGTCGCGGAGGCGTACCCGGACCTCAAGGCGAGCGATAACTTCCTCGGCCTCCAGAAAAGCCTCGCGGAGGTGGAGGACCGGATCCAGCTCGCCCGCCGTTACTACAACGGCACGGTGAGGGAGTACAACATCCGGGTGGAATCGTTCCCCGGGATGATCGTGGCGCGGCTCTGGGGGTTCGGGAGGGCGGAGTATTTCGAGATCGAGCTCGCCACGCAGCGCGACGCGCCGCCGGTGCGTGTGTAGGCGGCGCGGTGTCCTGTAGGTCCTATGGGACCTATAGGGCCTATGGGGCGCCATGGACCGTACGGACGGAGGAAGGGCATCGATTGCGCGCCGCCGTCTGCTCCGCGCGGCCCCCGTCCACTCCGGGGCTTGCGCCGGGCGGGCCGGCGCCCCGCCCGCCCTCGTCACGGTCCTCCTTCTTCTCCTCTCCCCCCCCGCCGCGCCGGCCTGGGCGGAGGCGATCCGGTCGTTTCACAGCGATATCGATATCCGCCGCGACGGCAAGATGGAGGTCGTCGAGACGGTCGCCGTGTCGGACGTGGGGCACGAGATCAGGCGGGGGATCTACCGGGATTTTCCGACGCGGTACACCGATCCGTTCGGGGCGTCGTACCGCGTGGGGTTCAACGTTCTCGGGGCGACGCGCGACGGCGCGCCGGAGGAGTATCGGGTGGAACCGCGCCCGAACGGCTACCGCGTCTATCTCGGGAGGAAGGGCGTGCTCCTATCCAAGGGGCCGCACGCCTGGACGCTCGCCTACGTGACGGACCGGCAGCTCGGCTACTTCGACGGCCACGACGAGCTCTATTGGAACGTGACGGGAAACGGGTGGGGGTTCCCGATCCTGGAGGCGTCCGCCGCGGTGAGGATCCCCGGGGGGTTCGCGCGGGATGGGGCGCGGCTCTCCTGCTACACGGGCCCGCAGGGGTCGCGCGAGGGCGCGTGCGGGGCGTTCGTGGACGGGGAGGGGGTCGCCCGATTCTCGACGACGCGTCCACTCCGTCCCCGCGAGGGGCTCACCATCGTCGCGGGCTGGCCGAAGGGGGTCGTCAGGGAGCCGACGCGGAGGGAACGCGCGGCCGGGTTCCTGCGCGACAACCGCCCGGCGTTCATCGGCCTGGGCGGGCTCGTGGTGGTCCTCGGCTACTATCTCTCCGTGTGGTTCGCGGCCGGGCGCGACCCGCGCAAGGGCACGATCATCCCGCTCTACGAGCCGCCGCCCGGCTTCTCCCCCGCCCAGGTACGCTACCTCGTCCAGATGGGCTACGACCACAAGGCCTTTTCCGCCGCGGTCATCGACCTCGCGGTGAAGGGGCGTGTGAGGATCGTCGAGGAGGACGGCGTCTACGCCCTCCTCCCCGGACGCGCCGGAACGGGTGAACTCCCCCCCGAGGAGAAGCGGATCGAGGCGGCGGTCCTCGCGTCGGGCGGGCTTCCGCTCCGGCAGGAGAACCACGCCGCCATCCGCGCCGCGATCTCGGGGGTCGAAGCGGACCTGAAACGGCAGTGCGACAAGGTCTACTTCGTCACGAACGCCGGGTACTTCGCCGCGGGGGTGGCCCTTTCCGCGCTCGCCCTCCTCGTTGCGGGGCTGGGCATGGAGGGTGGGGATGTGCGGGGGGTCGGCGTCTTCCTGGGGGTCTGGCTGACAGTGTGGACGTTCGGCACGGCGATGCTCCTCACGAGGACCCTCGCGGCGTGGCGCGCGGCGCGCTGGGGGAGCGGACCGCTGATCGGGCGGTGGGCCGCGGCGTTCGGCTCGGTCGCCGTCTTCGCCCTCTTCCTCGCCGGGGCCGGCGTCGGCATCTACGCGCTCTGCTCCCTCGCCTCGCCCGCCACGGGGATCGTGACGGCTGGGTACGGGCTCGTCAACTTCCTCTTCTACCGCCTGCTCAAGGCGCCGACGCTCGAAGGCCGCAAGGTCATCGACCGGATGGTCTCGGGACCATGTTTCGGGTGCTTCAACTTCCTGGCGGCGCCTGGGGCCACCATCACCACGTAATCGAATCCGGGCGGAATCTCTTCCTGGCTCAGCCGGAACGCCTCACGAAGCAATCGCTTCAAGCGGTTCCTCACGACTGCATTGCCGCACGTCTTGCCCACCGAGACTCCGAAGCGGGCGTGGTCGCGCCGATTC
>CALLYX010000327.1 GCA_937858775.1 uncultured bacterium
CTCTTGATGGGGTCGTACATGACCACGGCCAGCTTCGCCCCCGTTTCTGCAAACGCAGGACTTAGCTTCTCAACTTCCCTTGCTGTCCTCTGAATCCCAGCAGCGACGCTGTAGGGGATCTTGTTGAACACGCCGATGACCATGTTCGAGATAGCGGCGTTCACCCTTGCCGGGATGAGAGCCACACTCGACGAAACGGAAACGACGGTGGACGAAACGGCGCTGCCAATCTTCTGCGCCGTCTCGATCAGCGACTGGGCGAAAGACCTGTTCTCCTTGTCAACCTTGCGTATGACCTCGACAGTAGTAAGCCCCTGGCCCTGGATGGCCTTCTGCACGTTCGTAAGCGTCGTGAACTTGGACATATTGTTCATCTCGCGCCACTTACGAAGGTAGTTATCCCAGTCATTGATCATGGGGTCGAGCATACCATCCATGATCTGCTGGATGCTGCGCGTGCTCTTGACCAGGCCGGTGAGCGGGTCGTAGATACCTGCGGCAAAATGGCGGGTTTGATCGGGCGCGGCCAGCAGCCAGGTCGCGTTCGCGTCCGGCGTGAACAGCTTGACGACCGGCAGAGGATCGAAGTCCCGCGCGGCGGCGCGCGCGGCGGCGGAAGGGCTGGTGAAGCATCTCCGCCCCGAGGATATGCTCGGCGTCATCTCGTTCGACGATCATTACCGCGTCCTGGCGCCGCTCGGACCCGTGGGCGATGGCGGCCGAAAGACCATCGACCTCATACGGCGCATCGAACCGGGGGGCGGCGCCAACGCCGGGGCGCCCCTCGAGGAGGCCCTCCGCCTGCTGGGGGAGTCGAAGTGCCGGGTGAAGCGCGTCATCCTTATCACGGGCGGGAACACGAAGGACCTGACCCGGTACGACTACCGCGGCCTCGTCAGGGGGTACGTGCGGGCCGGCGTCTCCATCTCCGCCTTTTGGCTCGGGCGCGAGCACGGCGGGGATTTCCTGCGGGCGCTGGCGGCCGGTACTGGGGGAGGGTACTGCCGGGTGGAGGACCCTTCGACGCTCCCCCTCTTCGTCCTTCAGGACGCGCGGAAGACGATGATGGAGTCGGGCCTCATCAGCGAAACCGTCGTACCCAAGCCGGGGGGGAAGGGCGCTATCCTCGAGGGGATCGGCCGCGGCGAGATCCCGGAAGTGAACGGCTACATCGTCATGTCGGCGAAACCCGGCGCGGAGATCGCCTTGTACAGCGACGTCCGGGGGGATCGGGACCCGCTGCTCGCGGCTTGGAGGCGCGGGCGCGGAAAGACGGTCGCGTGGACCTCCGACGCGGAGGGGGCATGGGCGGGGGGGGCGGCGCCGGCGACGAGATCGGCGGCTTTCTGGCTGCGTCTTGTGCGCTGGGCCTCCAGGGAGCGGCCTTCCTGACGCTCCCGCCGAGGCCTTGCCGCGCTGTCGCGCGGGCGTTATACTCATGGCGATGAAACCGCTAATCATCTCATCCGCCGCCGCGGCCCTCCTCCTGTGCGCCGCGGCCGCCCGCGGCCGCTCCGTCCTGGAGGGGCTCGAGATCGTCGAGGGGGACAAGGGCGGCGTGGAGGTGCTGGCCGTCGCCCCGGGAACCCCCGCCGCCGAGTCTGGCCTACACGCTGGCGATAGGATCACCGCCATCGGCGGGGCGGAGGTGAAGGGGCTCGACGACTACGTCCGACTGTCGAAGGGGTTGAAAGGCGGGGCGGGAGGGGCGAGGATCGATTTCATCCGGGAAGGGGCCCCGCAGAGCGCCGATCTCTCGATACACTCGATCCCGCTGCGGGAGAAGTGGGGGATCGCCGTCGCAACGTGGAGGTCGGCCAAGGCGGGGGGGGAGGGGGCTGAGTACTGGCTCGAACAGGCGAGGACCCAGATGCGGCGGAACGAGCGCCGCGGCGAGGGGGCGTTGGGGCCCGAGGATTACGGGAAGGCGATCCTCTCCCTCTTCACCGCGCTCGAGGCGAACCCCGACTCCCTCGGCGCCGCGGTCCTGGCCGCCCGGCAGTACGGGAGGCTCTCCGGGCTGTACGCGCGAAAAGGCGACAGAAAGAAAGCTGTCTGGTGCCTCCGCCGCGCCCTCATGCTCTACGGCAACTCCATTCAGAAGGCCGGCGGCATGCAGGAACTCGCCCTCGTGAAGGACGGCCTCCAGGAGATGAGGAAGTCGTTGGCGGGAATGGAGTGAGGCGGCGCGGCGGCATGGTCACTCCCGCACGGTGATCCTCACCGTATCCAGCGCGAAGGCGTTCGCGGGGGACGGCTTCGCCCGCCGCGGGACGAGGCCCGCGTAAACCGTCCATGCCCCCGGCGCCGTTCCCGGCGGGATCTCGGCGTCGAGGAGCGCCGCGTCGACCGATTGCCCCAGCGCCGCCGCGGCCGCGTACGGCCGTATGCCGACCGCCAACCCGCCGCCCGGCGTCATGGACCACGTCCCCCCCGGGCCCGACAGCACCGCGTAGGCGTCGAACGGGCGCGCGACAGGGCGGACGCGCGCCGCCACCGAGATCGTGTCGCCGCGTGCGAGCGACGTCCCGTTCGCGCGCAGCGCAAGCGGCGGGGCGCACGCGCCGCCCCCTCGGTACTCGACGGCCCCGATGTCGATGTACGGCCGCGAGCCGCCCCCCGATCCGCGCGGCGGGAGGCGCCATCTCCTCCCGCACCCCGAGAAGTCGACGAGCGGCGCCCCGTCGCTCGTCCCGGCGTCGATGACGGGGCTGCCCGGCCTCGGCGCGTAGTCGTCCGCCCCCTCGTTCACGTACGGGCTGACGACGGCGGCGAGGGAGTGCGCGTCGTACCCCGCCGCCCGCCACTCCGCGAGCGAACGGTACGAGGCGCCGCCGGGATCCGGCCCCCTGTGGCAGAGCGGGTCGAATGAGACCCCGTAGCGGACGTCCGGGAGGAAGAGGTTGTAGTCCGAGAAGAGCGCCGCGGCGGGGTTCGCACAGTAGATCGCCGCGCTGATCGCCGAGCTGCTCCCGTTTTTGCGGATGACGCAATTCCTGACCGTGTACGGCCCGGCGCCGGTCATCGCCACGCCGCGCACGCTGCAGTTCGCCGCGAGCCCCGACGAGTCGGGGCCCAGAAAGGCGATCCCCGGGCTCCGCCCGTACCCGGCGTTCTGCGTGTCCGCGCTCACGCAGTTGACGACGATGTTGTAGCCGCCCCCCAGCTTGTACGGGTTGAGATTCGATCCCCGGCAGGCGCACCGGTCGAGGATGACGTCGCGCGAGTGGAGGAAATCGAAATCGTCGCCGTTCTCCGCGACGTTCCAGCCGTTTCCGCGGGAAACGCACCGCTCGACGTACGCC
>CALLYX010000328.1 GCA_937858775.1 uncultured bacterium
CAACATCGCCGCGATCCTCGGGCTGCGTTCGCTGTACTTCGCCCTGGCCGGCAGCCTGCAGCGGTTCGAGTACCTCAGCTGGGGACTCGCCGTCGTGCTCGCGTTCGTCGGCGTCAAGATGCTGATCGCTGATTTTTTCCACGTGCCCGTCGGAATTTCGCTTTTGATTATCGCTTCGATTCTGATCGCTTCGATCATTTCATCGGTTGTCTGGCCGGAAAAAGAGGAAGGCGAGGTTCCCCCGGTAACCATGAAGGAGTGAGGGTGACATGCTGTCCAACATTCCCCGCGCGTCTCAAAATCAGTTGAAAAGATGGGCAAGCCTGCAAAACACGAAGTTTCGCCGCGAGGAAGGCCTGTTTCTGGCCGAAGGAGTGAAAGTTGTTGAAGAACTGCTGAAAAGCGACCGGCAGGCCGAAGCCCTGCTGGCCGAGCGCGGCGTGACGCTCGACACCGATCGCAGGTTCGTCGTCAATTCGTTCGTCGCCCTGCGGTTGTTCAAGGACATCATGGCCGAGCACGAGGCGACGAACATCGGCGTGGCCAACTGCATGGGCGGCTTGATCCGGCCGCTCGAAACGCCGCAGGGGCGCGCCGCCGCCTTTGTTATTCTGCAACGGCGCGCCGCCCCGGCGCCGGTTTCACCTTCTCCGGCGGGCCGGCCGCTTTTTATGCATGCCCGTCGGAATTTTTATCGCGCCGCCGCGAGTACCCTCACCCCGGGCCGGCCCTGACCGCGGCGCCCGGGACGCTTCGCGCGCCCCTGGGATAAGAAGGACGGCGTGCATGGGTTCTTTCCGGAGGCGACCCAATGATAGAGCGCCCGGCGTCCTTCCAGCCGCGCGTTCTTCCCGCAGTTGACGCAGGTGAACTTCTGCACCGGGATCTTCCTGTTCGAGTTGCTCAACGAAACGCCCAGGATGTTCCCAAGGTCCATCATGGAATAACCGTTTCTGTAGAACCGGCCGCAGCCGCAGCGGATGCACCGCTCCGGCGCCGGTCCATCGGCGGGCGCCTTGGCCGGCCGCTCGGGCTTCTCCTCAATCCGTCCGGCTGAACCGCTTGGCGCGCCGGGCGCGCGTACGGATACCATGGCCGTGACCTGCCGGGGAGCCGGGCCGTTTCTCCTCTCGCTAAGGCCTTGTCGTATCGAGAAGAGGGCCCTGCGCACCCACGACGACAGGGAGTTCCGGTCAAGGCCCATCTCGCGGACGACATAGGACAGCTTTTCGCCGCGGAGAACCCGTTCGACCGCGGCTACCTTCGTATCGACTTCTATCTTGCGGTAGGGCATCTTCTCTTCTTCTCGAGCGTGGCCGCCGCGGCCATCCCTCCACTTCCTAACCGTTCGGGACAACCGCGCTTCCGACGTTTCGTGCGGCGTGTCGCTGGGATCGCATGCGGTTGTTAAGCAAGTGGCGTTCCAGCACGGCATTCTTTCGATTGTAATACTGAAAGCCATAACATATTCCCCCGGAATATATTGTATCTCGCCTGATGGAGGGGTCGCCGAATGGCCACTCGACGGCCGCCGCGCCTTTGCCCAATTCTCGAATGTTGCGCATTTTCCGAGCATGGGCGAAGCCGCGGGCGCGGCCCTTGAATGGAGGGAATTTAACTGAATGACCGGAGTGTCGGGCGGACCGGATCTTCCGCCGTGGAACGCCGAGCGGAGGAACAGACGGCGCGGGGCGGCCGGAGAAGGCGTCAGGGCCGTATCACGCCCCGGGGCGCGGACGGATGCCGTGCTTCTTCATCTTGGCGGCCAGGGTGTTCCGGGCTATGCCGAGCACGCGGGCGGCTTTCGAATGATTCCAGCCGTGCATCTCCAGCACGCCGCGGATATGCTCCTTCTCCACCGCCACCAGGCTGTCCGAGCGCTTCCTCGCGCTCAAGCCGCCCCTGCGCGACACGATCTCCGGCGGAAGGTCGGAGAGCTCGATCCGCTCGGTCCTCGACAACACAGTGGCGCGCTCGATGGCGTTCTTGAGCTCCCGTATGTTTCCCGGCCACTCGTACTCCTCGAGGGCCTTCTGGGCCTCCGCCGAGACCGTCTTAACCGGCGCGGCGGAGCCGTCCGGGCGGCGCGTCAGGAAGTGATTGATGAGGAGCGGGATATCCTCCCTCCTCTCCCGGAGGGGCGGTATCGCAATGGTGATGACGTTGAGGCGGTGATACAGGTCTTCGCGCATCTTCCCCTCCCGCACCAGCCCCGCCAGATCCTGGTTCGTCGCGACGATGACCCGGACGTCGATCCTGATCAACTCGTTGCTGCCCAGGCGCCTGATCTCCTGTTCCTGGAGGACCCGGAGGAGCCGGACCTGCGTCATGGGGTGGGTCGCCGAGATCTCGTCCAGGAATATCGTGCCCCCGTCCGCCTCCTCGAACAGCCCCTTCTTCGGGTGCGAGGCGCCCGTGAACGCGCCTTTCGTGTGCCCGAAGAGTTCGCTCTCGAGGAGCGTCTCCGGAAGCGCCCCGCAGTTGATCGGGACAAAGGGGCGGTCCGCCCTGCCGCTCCCGCCGTGAAGCGCGCGCGCCACCAGCTCTTTTCCGGTTCCCGACTCCCCGACGAGCATGGTCGTGGAGTCCGTCTTCGCCACCTGGTCGATCACGTCGAGAAGCGTAAGGACGCCCCGGCTCGTCCCGATGATGCGCTTCGCCGAGAAGCGGTCCTCCACCGCATCCTTGAGGCGGCGCACCTCCTTCTTGAGGAAGTTGTGCTCGAGGGCGTTACCGACCCGTATCAGGATCTCCTTCGGCTCGATCGGCTTGGTCAGGTAGTCGTACCCGCCCGTCTTGATCGCCTCGACCGCCGATTGGATGCTGCCGTAGGCGGTGAGGATGATGACCTCGGTGTCACGATGCTCCTTCCTGACGTGCTTCAGGAGATCGAGACCCCCGAGGCCCGGCATGTTCAGGTCCGTGATGACGAGGTCGTAGCACGATTCGTCGAGCATGCGCAGCGCGGCCGCCCCATCCCGCGCCTCGCCCACGCCGTAGCCGTTTCTCTTCAGCAGGATCGAGAGGGATGCCCGAATCGATTCTTCATCGTCCACGACAAGGATCTTCTTCACGGCCACTCTCCTTCCGCGAGCGGTATCGAGACGGTGAATCGCGTCCCCTTCCCCGGCCGGCTTTCGCAGCGGATTGACCCGCGGTGTGCCAGAACGATGCGCCTTGTGATCGGGAGCCCGAGCCCCGTTCCGCCCTTCTTCCGGCTGAAGAACGGCTTGAATATCCGTTCGACCTCGCCCTCCGGGATGCCGGCGCCGCTGTCCTCGACCGCGATCTCCGCGGCCGCCCCCGCCCTGCGCACTAGGAACCGCAGGCGCCCGGAGCCGTCCATCGCGTGGATGGCGTTGATGGCGAGATTGAGCAGGACCTGCTGCATCTGGTTCCGGTCGATGCGCGCGTGCAGCGGCTCCCCGGGGAGGTCGAGGAGGATCTCCACCCCATCCCCCCCCAGCCTCTCGCGCCGGATGGACTCCACCCACTCCTGCATATAGCGGCAAAGATCCGCATTGTCGAGGATCGGTTCCTGCGGCCTTCCGAATCGCAGGAAATCGGTGACGATCTCCCTGAGTCGCGACGACTCCTTTTCGATGATGCGCAGAAGGCTCATCTCGTCGCCGCCGATCTTCTGCCCCTCCTGTTCGAGGAGCATCTTCACCGAGGTGTGGATCCCGCCCAGAGGATTCCTGATCTCGTGGGCCACGCCCGCGGCCAGCTCCCCGATATTGGCGAGGTGCTCGGCGTCCGCCAAGCGCCTCTCCGTCGCGCGCTGCTCGGTCACATCGCGCTCGATGCACACCTTGGCCTTCAGCCTCCCCGCCCCGTCGTAGAGATATCCGGTCGAGAGCCATGAGAGGAACTCGCTCCCGTCCTTCCTCCTCCGGTACAGCTCCGCCGACCACGGCTCCAGGAAGTCGGACTTCTCCCGTATCCTGAAAAGCCGCCCCGGGGGATTCCTGTCCGAGTGGAGGATGCTGATGTCCCTGCCGATCAGCTCCTCCGCCGTGTAACCGTACATGAGCTCCCCGGCGTGGTTGATGCTGACGATCCGGTTGCGCGAGTCCGTGGAGATGATCCCCATGGCCGCCTTCTCCACCAGCTCGGCCAGGTAGCCGGTCTTCTCCTGAAACTCCTTGAGGAGCGATATGTCGCGGGAGATGCCGACCGCGCCCTTTATCTCGCCGCGCTCGTCCCGCAGGTATGAGGTGGCCAGCCAGAGCGGGAATATCTCGCCGTTCTTTCTCCGCCCCAGCCCCTCCGCCTCCCAGTTCTCGCCCCGTTCGCGCTTCCCGCTGAACTTCCGTATGAGGTGCGGCGGGAGCCCCCCATCCGGCTCGAGGACGCTCACCGGCCTGCCGATCAGCTCCTCCGCGCGATAGCCGAACATCCGCTGCCCCGCCTTGTTGATGCTCTTGATGTTCCCGTCGCGGTCGGTCGAGATGATCGAATGCCCGGCGCTCTCCACCAGCTCGGCCATGTAGCGGAGCACCTCCTCCGCCTTTTTCTTCGCAGTGACGTCGCGGATCACGCTGATGCCGCCGGCGCGCCTCCCGGAGGCGTCCGACAGGTATGATGTCGAGATCCAGATCGGGAAGATGTTGCCGTCCTTCCTGCGGTCCAGGATCTCAGCCTCCCAGTTCTCCCCCCGCGCCGATTTGTCGACGAGATCCTTGATGACGGAGGGGTCGTTTCCCTGCGCGTTCAGAATGCTGATATGCCTGCCTACAAGCTCCTTCGCGCGGTAGCCGAACATCCGCTCGCCCGCGCGGTTGATGCTGCTGATCAGTCCGCCGGCGTCCGTGGAGATGATGCAGAGCGCGGCGCTCTCCACGAGGTCGGCGATCAGGTTGAACTTCTCTTTGTATCCTCCGCTGCGCGGGGCCGCGCGCCGCGGCGAGGCCGCCGACCGGGCGGGACGTTTCGAACGCTTCTGCGGCATGGCTCTTCAATCCTTGCGATAGGGGCCGGAGCGGGCGCGGTACGGCGCATATAATGCACGCGGAAAAGCCCCGCTGTCCACAGATATAATGCCCGCCCCGGGCATGTTCGGCTGCGGCGCGGCTACCGGGGGCGGAAGATCGTCGGCGCCGTCTCGGGCCGCGCCCGCGCGTTGCGCCCACCGGGCCCGCCCGTGTATAATGGCCGGAGAGTTCACCCCCACAGGAGGCCGCGCCCAATGAGAGCGCTCATCCCAGCCGCCGCCATCGTCCTCGCCGCAGGCGCCGCGTCAGCCGGAGGGGTCGACATCAAGATCGGCAAGAACGCCATCGTAGCGAGCCCTGTCGACGCACGGGGGCTCGTCACCGTCCAGGGGCTGCCCGGGGCCGTGATGGGCGGGATGCCGCCCGTGCGCGTCGTAGCGCAGAGCAAGAAGACGAAGCTAAGCAACGCCGGGATGGTGGGCCCGGACGGGGGCTTCATGGTCCAGGTCCCTTCGATGCTGAAGGACTCGATCAAGCTGGTATTCATCGGGGCGGACGGGAAGAAGAAGGACCACACCGTCAAACCCCCCAGGGCCGGGATCTTCCCGCCGCAGGGGCCGCAGGCGGCGACGGAGACGGTGACGGAGACGATGACGATCCCCGCGGGCGGGCAACTGCAGCCCCAGGGCGCGCCGCCCGGGCTGCAGGCGCCGTTGACGATCCCGGCCGGCCCGCCCCCCCCGCAGGCCGACTCCCGGATCGTCGACGGCGAGAAGGAACTGCACGCCGCCGGGATAGTGGAATAAAGGGCGGGACGGATTCAATACGTGAAACGCACCCGCTCTTTCCTGGCCTTCTCGCCGGGGCGGCGGATGACGGAGCCGACGAACCGTTCGTTTAGGAAATAGACGGTTCTCATCGTGGACCCGGCCCCCCGCTTGGAGGGATAGTAGTAGTTCCACTTCCGGTCGTAGGTCACGCCGTTCTCGGTGTGCGCGCCCCTCCCCACGCCGATCTTCTCCCTGGGCTGGCCGAACCTCCTCACGATCCGCTCCCGGTCGCTGACGAGAGGGCTCCGGCGCCCCCCCCGCGGCGACGCCTCCATCATCCCGGCGATCCGGTCGAGCAGATCCCGCGCCTTGTCGCACCCGCACGGGGCGAGGAGGGCGGGAAGGAGCAGGAGCAGGGCGAAGGCCCGAAGCGGGGCGCGCCTGTGGTTTTCCATATGGACCAGTCACCGCGGCGAAGCGCGGATGGCACGGACCGGGGCCCGGCGGCCGGCGCCGGGAACCCGTCACTCCACGATGATGTTCGTCAGCGTCCGGACGACGCCGGGGACGGCCTGTATCCGGGAGACGATGAACTCGCCCAGCATGCCGACGTCGTCCCCTTCGACGCGGGCGATGATGTCGTAGGGGCCGGTCACCGAGTGCGCCTCCTTGACGCCCTTGATATCCGAAATGCGGTCCCTGATCTCCATCACCTTGCCCTGCGCCACCTCCACGAAGATGTACGCTCGCAACGACATGGCGGACCTCCGCGGTTGCCGTTCCCCCTTCCACCAAATGCAAGCCCCCGGCGCAACCCCCGCCGCGCCCCGTCCGGGGCCGGGCTTTGAACTTCAAATTGTAAGCGGGTGCGCCCTGCGCGTCAAGCCGCCCGCCGGCGGCGGGGTTCAGTTCAGGTAGACCGGCGTCCGGCGGACCGCCCCGCGATAGTTGTATCCCGCCGACGGCAGCACCGGCCGCGACCCGTCCACGCACCCGCTCTCGATATAATACTCGCCCGGGTCGATGCCGCGCCATTTGATCGCGCGCAGGCGCAGGCCGGCGACCGGTGACGCGGTCTCCACGGGGCGGGGCGCGTACGGCGTCGGCCGGTCCCGGACCAGGCCGCGGGGGGTGAGGTAGTACGTCCCGCTGCGCGGCGTGACGATCCGCGCGAACGGGTAGACCGGGGCCGCCGTCGGGGCGATCCCCGCGTAGAGGTCGAGCCTGCCGGAGCGGGCCGGGAAGCCCATCCGATCGGGGTCGACCCTCACCGGGAAGGCGTCGCCGTCGTCGAAGTCGGCGTCAAGCGTCTCCCAGTAGTAGTTGTAAAAGCCGTAGGCGCCTTCCCGGCAGGAGTAATCCATATCCATGTTCAGGCGGAAGAGGCCGTTCGGCCTCTCCCTCGTCGCGCCCCAGCTGTTCAGCATGATCCAGTAGCGGTTCGACGGATCTTCGTCGTTGAAACCCACGCACGCGACCGCGTGTCCCAGTCTTATCGTCGTGGGCCCGGTGCAGTTGTCGTTGAAAC
>CALLYX010000329.1 GCA_937858775.1 uncultured bacterium
CGCCCTGCGCCGGCTACGCGGGCTTCTCCACCTTTGATTTCATGATCCGGCCCGGCTTGAAATGCGGAACGCGCCTGGCCGGGATACGGACCGCCTGATCGGGCCTGTTTGGATTGCGCCCGAGGCGCGCCTTCCGCGTGCGGACCCTGAAGACGCCGAAGTTCCTCAGCTCCACCGCCTCGTTCCTCTCCATGCTCTCGATGATGTAATCGAGCAGCTTTTGGATCACTTCCTTGACAGCGAGCTGGGTCAGCTTCGTCTCGTTGGAGATGCGGATCACCAACTCCCTTTTCGTCATCGCCGTTCCTCCCTGTCGTGCGGCCCCGCCCGGGGACGGGGCGGCGCCTTCCGGATCGCTAGAAACGCAGCCGTTTCAGGGCCGCGAACACGCCCAGGATCGCCGCGACCATGTAGAGCAGCTTGAGGGGCCACGATCCCAGGACGCGGAACATCAGAATTCGCCCGCGGCTCACCGACGCGAGGGCGCGCCTGCGCCCCTGCAGGGCGCCGAGCATCCCCCTCAGCGCCACATCGGTATGCCCATGCAGGTCGCATACCTTCCTCCACTGCGGTTCGGGCATCTGAACTACGGCGTCGAGCGCGCTCATCCTTCCGAGGATCTGCATGACCTCGTCGTCCGCGTGGAGCGGGACCTCGAGCCTGCTCATCAACTCGGGATAGCGCTGCACGAGGGAATTCCTCTCGTCGAGGAACGCGGCCTCGCCCCCGCCTTCCCCCAGGCCGATGGAGCGGGCGCGGCCGGCAAGGGCGAAGAGGCCGTTCCACGCCTCTATGAACCCCTCGACCTCCGCGATCTCCTCTTCAAGGACGGGATCTCTCATCGTCGTCGAACGGCGCTCCGACGGCCTCGCCTCTTCCCGAAGGCACGCCGGTTTCCGCGGGCGTGGTTAAAACTGCTTGCCGCAGTAGCGGTTCCAGCTTTTCAAATCTACCACCCCCGCCCGCGCGGGTCAACAGCATATTTCCCCTCCGGCTGCGCATGGCCAAACGCCCCTCCGCGCGTCCCGCCCGCCACGCGCCTTCCGCGCCGCGATATTAGAATCCGGGCAGCATTCCGGCCCCGGCGCCGGGGGAACGGGCGATGTGCGCGAGCCTCGGGAACGCGTCGAGCAGCGGCGGCGGGATATCCACGGGCGCGCCGGATAACAGCGCCTTGAGCTCCAGGGCGTTGCACACCGCCTTCCCCCTGTAATGGTTGTTCAGGATGACGAAGACGCGGGCGGTCCGGGCGGCCGCAGCCGATACGCGTGACGCCCAGGCCTCGAGTTCCCTCCACTCGTAGAGGTAATCGTACCGCTCATCCCTGTCGGCGCCCTCGCGGAACCACGCGGCGTAGTTCAGGCCGTGGAGGCGGAAATACCCCGTTGGGGCGGTGCTCCTCGCGGAGGGCGGCATCGAGGAGCGGCGGAGCGGTTGGTCTATGTTGCAGACGCCGGCGCCGCGCCGCTCCAGGAAATCGTAGAAGGCGGCCGTGTTCCAGCTCGCGTGCCGCACCTCGACGGCGATCGGGAAACCGGCGAACTCCTCGACAAGCCGCTCGATGCGGGAGAGGCCGGCGGCGGAGTTCCTGAACGACCAGGGGAACTGGGCGAGGAGGGAACCGAGCCGTCCGGATTCCGACAGCGGCGCGATTCCGCCCAGGAACGCCGCCGCGGCCCCGGCGGGCGGCCCGCCGGTCTCGTGCGTGAACCCCCGGTGGAGCTTGACCGTGAAGAGGAAGCGCGGGCGCCCCCTCGTCCTCTCCGCCCAACCCGCGCAGACGCGGGCCGAGGGCATCCGGTAAAAGGTGCTGTTGATCTCGATGCAGTCGAACCAGTTGGAGAGGTAGCCGAGGCGGTCGAACCCGGCCGATCCGCGCGCCGGATAGACCGCCCCCTCCCAGTCCTCGTACGCCCACCCGGCTGGGCCGATATAAATATCCATTTGCCAGCGGATTACGGCAGCTTCAGCGCCACCGGGCATTTCCCGCGCGGAACGAGATCCCCGAAGAGCGCCTTCCCGACCGCCTCCAGGGTCTGCCGGTCCGCGCCGTACGCCGCGATCCTGGCGGCGCGCGCCGGATACAGCTCGGCATCGTACGGATTCCGCAAGGCGACGAAGACCGCGGGGACCCCCGCGGCGGCCGCCTCGTCGACCAGCCGCGCCTGCTCCCGGTAGAGATGCGCGTTGCAGGTGCAGACCACGGCGGCCGAGGAGTCCCTGATCGCCCGAAGCGCCTCGCCTATCTCCTGGCCCGACGGGATGATCGAGTACGAAATCGACGCGGTGTTCGGATGGCGGGCGCGCACGATCTCCGCGAGGGGGTCGAGCGAGGAGGGGCCGTCCTCAATTGGGATGAGCGGCCCCATCTCTGGGCAGACGAGGGCCAGCCTCTGCGAGGACTCAAGCCTCAGCGGGAGGACGGACTCCGCGTCGCCCACAAGCGTCAGCGCCCCCTCCGCGATCTCCCGCGAGAGCGCGTCCCCGTCCTCCGCGGGCGCGGGGGGGGGGCCGGAGAGCCGCGCGCGAAGCATCTCCTTGAAATCCCTGAGGCGCTTGAGGTTCCCCTTGATCTGCTCGGATCGGAGCTTGGAGGTGCTGATCGCGTTCGCGAGATCGGCCATGGCGTTGATCTGCTCCGTGCTCGAGTGGCACAGGAGGAGCAGGTCGGCGCCGGCCCCGCACGCCTTGACCGCCGCGTTGCCCACGCCGCGGTGCATGTGCATCGCCCCCATTTCGAGGTCGTCCGTGAGCACGATCCCCTCGAAGCCCAGGCGCTGGCGCAGGAGGCCCTTGATCACCGCGGTCGAGAGGCTTGCAGGACGGGCCGAGAGGGCGGGGTAGCGCGCATGACCGACCATTATCCCGGACACCCCCGCCCTCACCGCGCCGGCGAATGGAAAGATATCTTCCCGATCGAGATCGCCGGCGTCCTTGCCGATGGCCGGGAGTTCCATGTGGGGGTCGTGCTCGGCGAAGCCCAGCCCCGGGAAATGCTTCGCCACCGACGAGATCCCCGCCCGTTCCATCCCGCGGATCATCGCCGCGCCGAACGAGGCGACGGTCCCCGGGTCGTCGCTGAACGCGCGGACGCCGATGACCGGATTGTTCTTGTTGCTGTTCACGTCGAGGACGGGGCCGAAGATCATGTTCACGCCGAGCGCCATGAGCTCGCACCCCATGCAATATCCGACGCGCTCGGCGAGCCCCGCGCTGCCGGTCGCGGCGATCGCCATCTGCGGCGGGAAACGGGTCGCGCCGCTCGTGAACCGGTGTACGGCGCCGCCCTCGTGGTCGAGCGCGATGAGGAGGGGGAGCTCGCTCACCCGTTTCCGCATCGCCTGCATCTCCGCGCAGAGCCCGGTGAGCTGGGCGGCGTCGCGGATATTCCTCGAGAAAAGTACGATCCCGCTCACGCGCCGGCCCGCGATCATGTCGTCGAGCGTGGCCGTGGCGGCCCTGCCGTCGAAGCCGAACATGAACCGTTCGCCGTGGCGTCTCATCCCGCTCATGCCGGCCCCCGCCGGCCCGCGAGCCGGTCACGGCCGCCCGTGGAATGACCGCAGAGAACCGAGTGTCTCAAGCATACCTCCCCTTCGCCCGCCTCACCCCGCCCTCCGCAGGAAATCCAGCACCCCGGCCCCGATCTGGCCGCCCGTCCGAAGGGCGTAGCCGTCATCGAGTATCTGGGCCTCGTCGTCCGGATGGGAGAGATAGCGGCATTCCACCAGCACCGCGAGGAAATCGGTCGGGGCGGTGACCGCGTACCCGGCCCGCCGCGTCCCCCTCGAGATCGCGCCGCCGGCCTCCAGGCTCGATAGGATCGCCTCGGCCAGCGCCTCCGAATGCTGCGCGCCGTAGTACGCACCCGCGCCCCGCCTGGAGAGCGGGTCGCAGCAGCCCGGACAAGAGTCGTGGTGGACGCTCACGAGGATCTGCGCCCCCCCCCGGCGCGCCCGATCGATGCGCTCGTCGAGGGTGAGCGCCCGGTCGTCGTCTCGCGTCATCACGACGCGGACCCCCCGTCTCCTGAGGAACGCCGCGGCCCCGCGGGCCACCGCGAGGTTCACATCCTTCTCCTTCACCCCCGTCGGGCTCACCGCGCCGGCCTGCGCCCCGCCGTGTCCCGGATCGATGGCCACCGTGAGATTCGACGGATCCCTTCCCGGCGGCGCCTTGACGTCCAGGGCGATTCCGTCCGGCGTCCGCCGCGCCGCGTACCCCCACGGCGTCCCCCGCGTCTTGACGATCGCCTCGAGTATATCAGCTTCCGTCGCCGGAATCTCGACCGTTTCGACCGGCCCCGCCCCCCCCGCGCGCCTGTTCCCCGGCGCCGGCGAAACGCCGAACAACTCGACCGATATCTCGTCGAAAGCCTTTCCGCCCGAGACCCTCATAGGCGGCGCGCCGTCCAGCGGAATGCGCACCGTGGCCCCCCGTTCCGTCCGTTCCACGGAAGGCGCGCCAGCCGTCGAGAGCGGCCACGCCCCCTCCCCCCTGACCTGCCGCACGTATTTCTTCGGCACCCAGCATCTGGTCCCCGCGGCAAGGAGAACGCGCCAGGCGTCGCCCGACTCGCCGCACAGGTTGACGCGCGATCCCGGCTCCAGCCGCCATGCACGGGCCCCGCCCGGCTCGTCGCTCGCAGGCGCGCCTTCTTTCCCGATCCCCCCGCGGGTGATCCGCGGGTGCGGAACAAGCGTGATTCTCCCCGGGGACCCGGCGCTCACCGCCCTCCCCCGCGCGTCGCGGATGCGGAACCGCACCCCGGCGGCGGAGGCGCGGTCCCCCTCCCTGACCGTGTACGAGGCGCGGTAGATACCCCGTATCTCCGTACCGTCGTCGCCCCTGAGCGGCGGCCCCTCCTTCATCGGCGCGTCCGCGACCACCCCCCCGAGCGACCAGGATGCGCGCATCCCCGGGCTCCCCTTGCACCGGAGATGAAGCTCGTCGCCCGGCTGGAGGACGGTATCGGCCGAGGGGGAGGACATTCCCCCTTCCATCGTGAGCGGCGAGACGGGGGAGGTGAGAAGCGGGTCGCGGCACTCGACGTCGACGCGCGCCTCCTCCCTGCCGCCGCGGCACTCGGCGACCACCGGCAGCGACGAGCCGCCCGGGGGGATGGGGAGGAATCCGACGAACGCCCCCGTCGGGTAGACCCTCGACGGCGCGCCCGCGATCGACACCGCGCACGACGGGTCGCACGAGCCGGCGATCCGCAGGCGAGTGTGCCGGGTCGTCAGCCTGCCCTCGGGATACGTGATCCTGAGGCGGGCCGGGCCGGCAGCCTTTCCGCCCCCAGCGCGGGCGCAGAGGATGGGGAGTAGAAGGGCGGGGAGCGCCAGGGCGCGCCGCGCGCGGATCACGGCTTTTTCTCCATGCGGGAGAGCGCCTCGCGCGCCGCCGCGGCGTCCGGGCCGCCCGGCTCTATCTCGAGGCACTTCTCCATCTCCGCGCGCGCCCTGGCCCTATCGCGGGCGGCGTAGAGCATGCCGAGCTGGAAATGGGCGGACGCGCGGCCGGGGCAGAGTGCGATCGCCTTTTCGAACTCCGCGATCGCCTCCTCCTCCCTCCCCGCCTTCCTGTGCACCATCCCGTTCCCCTCGCGTATGAGGGCGGCCTTCCGTCTCGCGACCCGGGACCAGGCCGCATCGGGATGGCACTCGAGGTATTTCTCGAAATACCCGAGCGCCTTCCCCCTGTCCGCGTCCATGGAGATGATGCCGAGGTGGAGATTGGCGAACGGGTCGCACGGGTCTCGTTCGAGCGCGGCGAGAAACGCCTTCACCGCCTCCCCCCGTTTCCCCATGCGCTTATAGCAGTAGCCGAGCCTGCTGTGGACTGCGGCTGCGCCCGGCTCGATCCCGATCGCCTTCCGGTACGCCGCGGCCGCGGCCGCGTAATCCTTCTTCCGGAAAAGGCCCTCCGCCTCGCTCTCGATGCGGTAATACTCCTCGGGGAATGGCTTCCGGGCCGTCTCCGCCCGCGGCCTCTCGCGCTCGGTCTCGACGGAGACGCGCCCCCCGTCGCTCGTGACCGTGACCGTGCCGTCGAGGTCGGTCCGGTATACCTTGCAGCCGAAGGATCGGAGACGGTCGATGACCGGGCGGTGGGGAAGGCCGAACCTGTTCCCCTCGCCGATGCTGATGACCGCTATCTCGGGCCGGACGGCCTGCAGAAACGGGAAAGAGGAGGAGGAGCTCGAACCGTGATGCCCTACCTTGAGCACCGCGCTTTTCAACTCCCGCCGCGACGAGAGAAGGGCGGCCTCCTCGGTCTTCTCCATGTCGCCCGCGAAGAGAAAGGAGGTCTTTCCGCACGTCATGCGCAGAACAAGCGAGTTGTTGTTGTAGTCGTCGGGCCTGACCCCCGCCGCGCCGGCCGAGATGAGAACCGTCGCCGTGACCCCGCCGCCCCAGTCGAGCTTCTCCCCGGACCTGGGGACCCGGTAGCGGGCCCCCGACTCCTCCACCGCCTCCATGAAGATCCTGTACGCCTTTGCGCTGTGGGTGAGGCCGTTGGTGAGCACCTCGCCGACCGGCATCGCCGAGACGACCTCCGCGAGGCCGCCGTAATGGTCGCCGTGCTGGTGGGTCAAGACCACGGCGTCGAGCCTCTTGACTCCGCGGCGCCTCAGGTACGGGAGGACGACCGTCCTCCCCTTCGTCCAGAGGCCTCCGTCTATGAGGACGCACTTGCCGGACGTCTCGACGACCGCCGAGTCGCCGATCCGCCGTCCTTGCGCGCCACGTCGAGAAACGTCACGCGCACCGAGCCGGGCGGGATATCCCCGGCGGAGAGAACGCGGCACGGGAGGAAGGCGGCGGCACAGGCGGCGGCGAGTAATCTACGCATAGCGGGACCATCCGCGCGGGCGGATCAGGCGGTGACCCTGAGGACGGAGATCACGGCCATGAAGAGAACGATGAAGATTAGGAGGGCGCACACGATCCCGGCGCACACCACGGCGGTCCGCTCGTTCATCCGGCGGCCCCTCCATGCGTCAACGGTCGCGGTATTGGATGGCGACCTTCCGCATCACCACGTCCGCCGCCGGCCGGTCGTTCAACCCCTTCGGGACGGCCCCGATCTTCTTCACCACATCCATCCCGTCGGCGACCTCGCCGAAGATGGTGTGGCGGTTGTCGAGCCACGGCGCGGGGGCAAGGGTGATGAAGAACTGGCTCCCGTTTGTGTCGGGGCCGGCGTTGGCCATCGAGAGCCTCCCCTCCCTGTCGTGACAGAGCGACGGATCGAACTCGTCCTCGAAGGCGGTCCCCCACGCGCTCGCCCCGCCGCGCCCCGTGCCGGTCGGGTCCCCGCCCTGGATCATGAAGCCGTCTATGACGCGGTGAAAAATGAGGCCGTCGTAATATCCCCTCCCGGCGAGGATGATGAAGTTCTTGCACGCCGTCGGCGCCTTCTCCGGAAACAACCTGCACGTGATCGTTCCCATCGAGGTCTCTATGACCGCGTACGGATGGCCCTTCTTCAGCGCCCCATCCCCTCCCCTCGACCCGACGGCACCGCTCGCCGTCTTGCCGGGCGGCGCGCAGGAGGCCGCGAATCCAGCCGCGGCGGCTAAGGTTATCGCGCGCGCGGCGGCGCCGTGGCGCCGCCGTTTCAGGTTCTCCGTCATGCCCCCCCCTTGTTTCAATACTTCTCGCCGCCGTCCCCCTTGCCGGAGACGATCTTGATGCTGGCGCTCGCGCCGAGGCGGGTGGCCCCGGCCTTCACCATCTTTTCGGCGTCCTCTTTCGTGCGGACCCCGCCCGATGCCTTGACACCCATCTCCGACCCCACGGCCTTCCTCATGAGGGCGATATCCTCGGCGGTCGCACCGCCGGTGGAAAACCCGGTCGAGGTCTTGACGAAATCCGCCCCCGCGCTCTTGGCGATCTCGCACGCCTTCACCTTCTCCGCGTCCGTGAGGAGGCACGTCTCGAGTATGACCTTGACGATCGTGCTGCCCTGGGCCGCGCGCACGACGGCCCGGATATCCCTCTCGACCGCGCGGTGGTCGCCCGATTTCATGGCCCCGATATTGAGCACCATGTCGCACTCCTGCGCGCCGTCGCCGATAGCGTTCCTGGTCTCGAACGCCTTCGCCTCCGGCGAGACGGCCCCGAGGGGAAAGCCGATGACCGTGCAGACCTTCACCCCCGTGCGGCGCAGCAGCTTCGCGCTGAGGGAGACATACCACGGGTTCACGCACACCGAACAGAAATGGTACTCCGCCGCCTCGCGACAGAGGTTCTCCACCTGTTTCGCCGTGGCATCCGCCTTCAGTAGGGTGTGGTCTATCATGCCCGCCAGGTCGCTTGCCACCTTTCCGATTCCGCTCGAGGCGGATATGCGGGCCGCGCCGTTCGCCACGAACCGCCGGACGGTCTCTTCCCGCGCCGTAGCGCACTGGCCGCAGGCCGAGCAGATGTCGGCGAGGCTGCAGGTGGGGCCGCTTCCGGTCGCCACGCCGTTCTTCAGCCTGGCGAGCACCTCCCTGGTCACCAACCGCGCAAGTTCGCCCGTGTCCATTCCGCCTGCCCCCCTATCCGATATGCCGTATCCCCACGAAGCGGCTTCCCGTCATCAGCCGTTTTCAAGCGCCATGATCTTGTCCACCCGCCGCTGGTGGCGCCCCCCGCCGAAGGGGGTATCGAGCCAGACCTTCACGATCTCCTTCGCCGCCGCGGTCTCGAGCAGCGGCCCCCCCAGCGTGAGCACATTGGCGCAGTTGTGCTCGCGGCTGTTGATCGCGGTCTTCACGTCGTAGCACATCGCGGCGCGCACCCCGCGCACCTTGTTCGCCGCCATGCACGATCCTATCCCGGCGCCGTCGACGACGATCCCCCTGTCGTACTCCCCCGCCGCGACCGCGCGCGCCACCTTCGCGGCGTAATCAGGGTAATCCACGGCGTCCCGCGTATATGTTCCGAAATCCCTCACCGCGTAGCCGAGGTCCTCGATATAGCCGCGCAGGATATTCTTGAGGGCGAGCCCGCCGTGGTCGGAGCCGAGCGCCACCTTCCGCGCGCGGTCCGGGGGG
>CALLYX010000330.1 GCA_937858775.1 uncultured bacterium
ATCGCGAACGGCTCTGAGTGCGAGCCCCTCATCCGCGTCGACCAGCAGCTCATGACGCGCTACGCCTGCGAGCTCGTGGAGGGGATGCGCCTCGTCATGGAGGCGACCGGCGCGAAGAAGGGGATCATCGCGCTCAAGGGGAAGTACCGCAAGGCGGTGACCGCGCTCGAGGGGTGCGGCGCGCTGAACGGCATCGATATCCACCTTCTCGAGAACTACTACCCGGCCGGCGACGAGCAGGCCCTCGTCTGCGACGTAACCGGGAGGATCGTACCGGAGGGGGGGATTCCCCTCGACATCGGCGTGGCGGTCCAGAACGTCGGGACGCTTATCAACGTCCGCCGCGCCGCCGACGGCCGCCCGGTGACGCGCCGTTGGCTGACCGTCACCGGCGCCGTCAAGGAGCCGAAGACGATCAGCCTTCCCGTGGGGGCCTCCGTCGCCGACGCGCTCTCCGCCGCGGGCGGCGCCACCGTCGCCTCGCCCGCCGTCATAGACGGCGGCCCGATGATGGGGGCCGAGTCGCGGGGGCTGGTCCTCAAGACCACGACGAGTCTCATCGCCCTCCCCGGGGACCACCCGCTCATACGCTACAAGCGGAAACCGATCGACCTCGACGTGAAGATCGCGCGCTCCGCCTGCGAGGGGTGCCGCTTCTGCACCGATCTCTGCCCCCGCTTCCTGCTCGGGCACGCCCTCGAGCCGCACGCCATCATGGGGGCCGTCGCCTACCAGGACCCGGCCGGGATCGACCCCCGCGTCGTAGCCCAGGCCTATCTCTGCTGCCAGTGCGGCCTCTGCGGGATGTACTCATGCCCGACGATGCTCTCGCCCGAGCGGATCATCAAGTCGCTCGTACTCCCCCTCAAGGCCTCCGGGGCGGCCCCGCTCCACCGGCGGCGGAGGCTCGAGGTGCACCCGGAGAGGGTCTACCGCCGCCCGCCGGTCGGCGACCTCGTTGAGCGCTTCGCGCTCGGGGAATACGAGGCGGAGGCCCCGCTGACGGAGGAGCCGTTCGAGGTGGGCGCGGTGACCATCCCCCTGAAGCAGCACGTAGGCGTGCCGTGCGTTCCGCGGGTGAAGGAGGGGGACCGTGTGGCGGAGGGGGATCTGATAGCCGACGTGCCCGACGGCGCGCTCGGCGCGCCGGTGCACGCGAGCATCTCCGGCTCGGTCACCCGCGTGACCGCCGCCGACATCTCAATCCGCGCCTAGCGCGGGGCGTCCGGGCGCGGTGGCGGCGCCGAGCTCGACGATATCCTCCGGTTTTTCCCGTCCGCGCTTCCCCGAGAACGCCTTTTCCCAGAAGGGCGCGGTGTTGGAGAGGCGGGCGGTGACCCGGAGCGCCAGGGGAAGCTCCTCGAAGGCGAGCTCGGCGCGCATGCTCGCGTCGAGATACTCGGCGAGGAGCGCCGAGAGGGCGGGTTCGAGCCGCCGCCGGAGGGCGCGCACCTCGGCGGCGCCGGCGAGGGGGAAGGCCGCGACGGCGCGGCACCTGTCCTTGTCCTCGATATCGAGGGCGAGGCCCATCCTCCGCGCCGGGTCGAGCAACGCG
>CALLYX010000331.1 GCA_937858775.1 uncultured bacterium
TGCGAGCGCCGCGCGCGAGTCGCGTCGTGATCCGCTGGCCCGAGGGCGCCGACGGCGTCGCGCCCTCCAAAGTGGGAGCGGTCTTCGAAGGGGATACGGTCGTTGCCTGCGCGCGCTTCGACCACCCGTCGATCGGCGGTTCTGTCGTTCTGGAAGTGGAGACAGAAAAAGGCGAAATGATGCGGCACGAATTGCCGCTCTCAATGGCGCCTTTGTCAGCAACCACAGACCGTTTGTCCACCGTTGCGCGGCTCGCGGCGGCGAGGCGGCGGATGATCTCGTAGTTCATCGCCTGCATCCCGCCCACGGACGGCGGGTGCTTCCGTGAGATGCAGAGGAGCTTCACGGGAAAAGTGTAGCATCTTCGGGGGCAATAATCTTGAGCGGGCGCGGGGGGCGCTATTCATTCGACGCTCCGCGCCATAGATGTTACGCTTGCCGGCGTAGCGCGTATAGGTTCCGGAAACGCCATGACCATCAACCTCTACGCGGCGTGGGTCGGGTTCCTCGCGGGGTGCGTCGCGGGGGCGGTCACGGGCCTTTTCTTCCACGACGAGGAGTGGCTGGGCGGGTATTCATCATGGCCGCGGCGGATGATCCGCCTCTCGCACGTCGCCTTCTTCGGCATCGGCCTCCTCAACCTATCGTTTTTCCTCACGGCGCGGGCGCTCTCTCTTGAAACGGGCCTCACGGCCTCCTCAGCGCTCCTTCTCTTCGCCGCCGCCGCGATGCCGCTCGTCTGCTACGCATCGGCGTGGAGGGCGTCTTTCCGGCACGCGTTCTTCGTCCCCGCCACCGCGCTGACGGCGGGCGTGGCGCTCTTCCTCTGGAGGATCATTTCAGGATGAAAATCGGGCTCATCGCGATGAGCGGCATCCGCGTCTGCGATGCGGAGCTCCTGCGGCTGGGGCTGACGCTCCCGGGCTTCGTCGAGAGGAGCAGGACGATCGCGTCGTTGCCGAGCCTAGGCCTGCTCACGCTCGCGGGGATGACGTCGCCGCGCCACCGTGTGACCTATCTGGAGGTCCCGGACGAGGCGCAGCTCAAAGAGCTCCCCGGCGGCTTCGACCTGGTCGCCATCTCGAGCTACAGCGCGCAGATCGGCGAGGCGTACGACCTCGCGCGGCGTTACCGGGGGGCGGGCGTCCCCGTCGTGATCGGCGGCCCGCACGCGACCGTCCTCCCCGACGAGGCGCTGCGGCACTGCGACGCCGTCGTCGTCGGCGAGGGGGAGCCGGCGTGGCCCGCGGTGCTGGCGGACGCGGAGCGCGGGAAGCTTCGCGGGCGCTACGGGTCGAGGGAGACGGCATACGACCTCTCGGCCGCCCCGATGCCCGCCTTCCACCTCCTGGACATCTCGAAATACAACCGCCTCACGGTGCAGGCGAGCCGCGGCTGCCCGCACCAGTGCGAGTTCTGCGCGAGCTCCGTCGTCCTCACCCGGAGGTATTCCCAGAAGCCGGCCGGGAAGGTGCGCGCGGAGATCGACCGGATCATGGAACTGTGGGACCGGCCGTTCATCGAGTTCGCCGACGACAACAGCTTTGTGGACCATGAATACTGGAAGGGGCTTCTGGGGGGATTGGGGGGGAAGCGGTTCAGCTGGTTCGCGGAGACCGACATCTCGGTCGCCGACGACCCGGCGCTCCTCGACCTGATGCGGGAGACCGGGTGCGCGCAGGTGCTCATCGGCCTCGAGAGCCCCGTGGAGAGCGGCCTCGAGGGGCTCGAGCTCCGGAGCGACTGGAAGCGGCGGGCGTTCCCCCGCTACCGGGAGGCGATACGGACAATCCAGTCGCACGGCATCACCGTGAACGGCTGCTTCATCCTCGGCCTGGACGGGCACACCCCGGAGATCTTCGGCCGGATCGCGGAGTTCGTGAGGGAGACGGAGCTGTACGAGGTGCAGATCACCGTCATGACGCCGTTCCCGGGGACGCCGCTCTACGAGCGCCTCCGGAGGGAGGGGCGGCTCATCGAGCCGGAGAACTGGAAGGCGTGCACGCTCTTCGACGTCAACTTCCGCCCGCGAGGGATGACGGCCTGGGAGCTGCGCGACGGGATACGGCGGCTGGCGGTGGAGCTCTACAGCGAGGAGTTCACCGAGTGGAGGAGGCGCGCGTTCCTGGAGCGGCGGCACGCCCTTCCCGGCGGAAAGGAGGCGTCGGCATGAAACGTGGCGTATGGATCGTTCCGCTCTTCTGGATCGCCGCGCTCTACGACGGCGTGCTGGGGCTCGCCTTCCTGGCGGGACCCGCCGCCCTCTTCAGCCGGCTCGGGGTGACGCCGCCGAACCACGTCGGCTACGTGCAGTTCCCGGCGGCGCTGCTGGTGATCTTCGCCCTCATCTTCGTCCGCATCGCGATGAACCCGCCGGGGAACAGGGGGCTCATCCCGTACGGGATGCTGCTCAAGCTCGCCTACTGCGGCGTCGTCTTCTACTACTGGGGCGAGGGAAGTCTCTCCCGGATATGGAAGCCGTTCGCCGTCTGCGACCTCGTTTTTTTCGTCCTCTTCGCGCTGGCATTCCTCGTGCTGGGGAGGAAGGGCGGGGAGGCGCGGCCGTGAGACCATCGAGGCCGGTTGACCGGCGGGCGTTCCTCAAGGCGGGGGGGCTCGTCCTCGCGGCGACCGCGCTCGGCGCCGCCAAGCCCCCGGTGAAACCGACGCCCGTCCCGCCCGGGGAGAAGATGGCGGAGGGGATCGGGCCCGTCGAGGACCTGATGCGCGAGCACGGCGTGCTCCTGCGGGTTCTGCTGATCTACGAGGAGTCGGCGCGGCGGATCGAGACCGGCACCGCGCTTCCGGCGGGGGTCGTGGCCGACGCGGCGGGGATCGTCCGCTCGTTCGTCGAGGGGTACCACGAGAAGCTCGAAGAGGACCACGTCTTCCCGCGGTTCGCGGAGATGGACGCGCTCTCGGACCTCGTGAAGGTGCTCGCCGGGCAGCACGCGGCGGGGAGGAGGGTCACCGATGGGATCTCCCGGCTGGCGGCGGGGGGCGGACCCGGGACGGGACGGTTGCTGGCGGGGTTGCTCCGGAAGTTCATCCGCATGTGCAGGCCACACGCGGCGTGCGAGGACACCGTCCTCTTCCCCGAATTCAGAAGGATCATGCCGCCGCAGGAGTACCGCGCCCTCGGCGACAGGTTCGAGGCCATGGAGGACCGGCTGTTCGGCGGGGGGGGATTCTTCAAGGTGCTGGGCCGGGTCGCGGAGATCGAGACGCGGCTCGGGATAGCCGAGCTGGCGCAGTTCACGCCGGATGCGGTCTGATGGGGAGGGGACGATGGGGGCTCGACGGCCGCCGATGCGCTCCCCCGCTTGATCCGCCGGGCGAACTATCTCCTCGACCGGCAGTCCCGCGTGCCCGAGGAGGGGTTTCCCGCAAAAGGCGGATTCACCGGGCGGCTCTACCGGATGCGCCCCGAAAGGCGCGACGGCGGCGCCCGCGAAACTCCCGCCGGCTATGGCCGCCTCGGCGCGGATCATCCCGAGGCCGCGCAATGGATCAAGAGACCGCGCCCGAGCAAATCGCCTCGCGTGCCGCCGCCGCGGCGCGGCGCAGGCCGTTTTCGTGGTCCCCCCGGTACGGCTCCAGTCGGTCCACCCTGACGACGACGACGCCGTCGTCGTCCGCCGCCAGGCCGCGGACCGCGAACGGCCCCGGCGATTTCAGCAGGTGGCCGAAACGGCGGTAGGGCGCGGGGAAGAGGACCGCCTCGAAGAGCGCGGTCGTGTCCTCGAACGTCAGGAAGCGCATCTGCTCCCCCTTCGACGTCCTCACCCGCTTCGTGCATACAAGCCAGCCGACGAGCGCGACCTTGTTTCCCGCCCGCCGATCCAGCTTGTCGGCCCTGATGAAGCCGGGGGGGAGGCCGTCCGCGCCAGCCGCGGCGAGCGGGTGGCTGGAGACGCAGGCGCCCAGGATCCGCCGCTCGAGGTCGAGCTTCGTCCGGTCGTCGTAGTCGGGAGGGGGGGGCGTGCGGGCGCAAGGGGGTGCGGCCGTGCGAGCGCCGGCGAAGAGCGGGGGCCCGCCCGGATCAGCGGACAGGAAGAGCGCGCGGAGCATGGCTGGGCGCGAGGGCCCGAGGCCGTCGCACGCGCCGCAGAGGATAAGGCGCTCGGCCTCGGCCCTGTTGGGGGAGGCGCGGCGGAGGAGGTCCTCCAGCGACGCGTACGGCCCCCCGCTCCCGCGCCCGGCGACGATCCGCTCCGCCGTCCCCGCCCCGAGCCCGCCCACCATGGAGAGCCCGGCGCGGATCCGGCCCCCCGCGGCGTTGAACGCGGCGGCGCTCTCGTTGACGTGGGGCGGGAGGATCTCGATGCCGAGCCGGCGCGCCTCGTCGAGGTACGCCTGCGTGCCGTAGAAACCGCCCCCGTTCGAGAGGACCGCCGCCATGAACTCCGCCGGCCAGTGCGCCTTGAGGTACGCGACCTGCCATGAGAGGAGGGCGAACGAGGCGCTGTGGGCCTTGCAGAAGGCGTAGCCCGCGAAGCGCTCTATCTGGCGCCATATCCCCCGCGCCGTCCCGGGGGGTATGCCGCGGGAGGCGGCCGCGGCCTCGAACCGCCCCCGCGCCTCCTCCATGGCCGCGCTGGAGCGGGCCTTGCCGCTCATCGCCCGCCGGAGAATGTCGGCCTCGCCCGGCGTCATGCCGGCCACGCAGTGCGCGACCCGCATCACGTCCTCCTGGTAGATCATCACGCCGTGCGTCTCGGCGAGCAGCTCCTCCATCCCCGGGTGCAGGAAGATCGGCTTTTCGCGCCCCCGGTGCCGGTCCACGTACTGCCGCATCATCCCGCTCTCCGCCACGCCGGGCCGGATGACGGAGCTGGCGGCGACGAGATCCTCGTAGGTCGCGACGTCGAGCTTCCGGAGGAGCTGGCGCATCCCGGGGCTCTCGATGTAGAAGCATCCCATCGTCCTCCCCTCCCGGATGAGCGATATGGCGGCGGGGTCGCGGAAGAGGGCCGCGGCATTTCCGATCCCCGGCCTCTCCCCGCGGTTCGACTCGATCATCTCGACCGCGTCGCCCAGGACCGCCAGGGAACGCTGCCCGAGGATGTCGATCTTCACGAGGCCGAGCGCCTCGGCGGCGCGCATCTCGCACTGCGTGACCGCGACCCCCTTCGCGGTCGTCTCGAGCGGAATGACCCGTGCGAGGGGAAACGGCGCGACCACGATCCCGCCCGCGTGCACGCCGAGGTGGCGCGGGAAGCCGTCGATCGCCGCCGCCAGGCGGACGACGGTGCGGAGCGGCTCGCGGGAGAGGGGGAGGTCTCGGCACTCGGGGATGTTCCTCGCCGCCGCCGGGATGGAGGCGGCGTCCGTGCGCGGGAGGTGCCGCGTCCAGCGGTCGATCTCGGCGGGGGGGACGCCCAGCGCCTTCCCGACCTCGCGCACGGCCGAGCGCGCCGTGAAGGTGACGTGCGTGGAGATCATCGCCGTCCTCTCCGCGCCGTACTTCGCGTACACGTAGTCGAGGATCTCGTCGCGCCGTTTCCAGCTGAAATCGAGGTCGATGTCGGGGGGTGAGCTCCGCGCCGGGTTCAGGAACCGCTCGAAGCAGAGGCGGTGCGCGATCGGATCGACGTGCGTGATCCCGAGACAGTAGGAGACGATGGAGCCCGCGGCCGACCCCCGGCCGATCACGGGGATGCCGCGGCGGGCCGCCTCCCGGACGATGTCGTGCACGACGAGGAAGTAGTCGTCGAACCCCATCCGCCCGATCAGGCCGAGCTCGCGCCGAAGGCGGGCGCGTGCGTCGGTCGCGCCCGCACGGTAGCGCGCCGCGAACCCCTCGCGGCAGAGTGCGCGGAGCCTCGCCCCCGCCGCCTCCCCGCCGGGGAGACCGAGGGAGGGGAGGTGGAGGCGGCCCAGGGGGAGTTCCAGGTTGCACGCCTCCGCTATGCGCGCCGCGTTTTCGAGCGCCTCGGGAAAATCGCGGAAGGCGTTCCGCATCTCCGCGCCGCCCCGCAGCCACGCCCCCGGCGGGGCGAGCGCCCCCGCCGGGAGCGTCCCGACGGTGGAGCGCGTCCTGACGGCCGCGAGGACGCGGTGCGCCTCGTGGCGGGACGGGTCGGCGAAGAAGACGGGGCCGGTGGCGACGGGACCGGTCGCCACCGGCCCCGTCAGCAGCCCCAGCGCCGTGGTCCCCTCAACGTGCCCCGGCACTCCTGGCGCCGCGCCCACCCCCTGCACCCCCGCCCAACTCGAGGAACTCACCACCAAAGCCGCCCTCTACACCGAAGCCGAACAGGTCTACCGCCGCTTCTTCGAAGAGGACGGGAAAGTGGCAGTGACTGGGAAGGACGCCTCGCCGGAGGTCCTGGCG
>CALLYX010000332.1 GCA_937858775.1 uncultured bacterium
GTTCAGGAGGTTGGAATCCATGGCTATTCCGCGCCAGGTCGATTACAACAGGATGCATGGTCTCAAGAAAGAGGCCCGGGAGAAGTTGGAGGAGATCAGGCCGATTTCCCTGGGACAAGCCGCGAGAATATCCGGCATTACCCCCTCCGACATTTCGATTCTCATGCTCTCGCTCTTCCGCGAAGGCGCCTCGTGCCGTTGATCTTGCCCTCGAGAACTGACGGTCCCTTTCCGCGTCGCGTCTCCATTCACCGGGGATGGGGTCGGTTTTGGTTCAATGTTCTACATGGAACATCCGGGGCTGACCCCCGTGCGGCGATGTTCCACGTGGAACAGTAGCGGCTATCCATCGAAAGCCCTTTATGTTACCGGCCGGCGAATTCTCCCCTGCCCTACCCCGCATTGTTTGGGGTTCATGCGGATGATTCGACATGCGTGTGCATTCAGGTTGCGCACTCACCTTCCATAGGAGTTCCGGGATTCTTCCATGGCGGTGACTCCGGTCACGGCCGCAGATGCGCGCCGTGCCCCCGGAAGTGCCGCATCAGCGGAGAAGCAGTTGGGCCGCCTAATCCTCGCCGTCGTGTACCAAATATCCATGCTTGGAGCCAAATCTCCATCTCAGTTGATTGAATCGTACGGCTGTAGATTCCGTCCATTGAGCGGTGGGGCCAAACCACAGATTGCCGGTTGCTCTCGTGTTCGATGCCGCTGTTATGAGGAGCCGATCCGTTGCCGCGCAAAAAACAGATGGCGATGGACGGCCCTCCTCCGTCTCGGCACCCGTTCTGCAGTCGACTCGGAAGAAGATCCGAGGGATCATGCGGCCTGGATGTTCATGATGTCATTCCCTATCTCTGTGGGCGACATGAGCGCGATATTTCAAAATAACATATTGACATATAGATGCTGTTATATATACTTGTTCAAAACGTGAGTTGATCTTCCGGAGAAAGTGCCATGGGTAAGATAGTGGCCATTGCGAATCAAAAGGGCGGGGTAGGGAAGACCACGACTGCGATCAATTTGGCGGCGTGTCTCGGCAAACTCGGTAGGAGGATTCTGCTTGTCGATGTCGATCCGCAGAGCAATGCGAGTAGCGGAGTCGGCGTGGACAGGAACGAGAACGGTTACGGCATTTACGAGTGCATGCTCGGCCAGGAGCGCGTCGAGAATGCGATCCGGACACTGCCGTGGGAAAATGTGAGTCTCCTCCCGGCCAAGCGGAATCTCGCGGGCGCCGAGATCGAGCTGATAGGGATGGAGAGGAGGGAGTATTTCTTATCCGGCTGCATCGGAACGAGTAAGGATGTTTTCGATTTCATTTTCATAGACTGTCCGCCGTCTCTGGGGCTTTTGACAGTCAATGCCCTTACTGCCGCGGACTCACTCCTCATGCCGATACAGAGCGAGTATTACGCCCTGGAGGGCTTGGGCCAATTGCTCGAGACGTACAATCTTGTGAGGCAGCGCCTGAATCCTCTGCTCGCCTTGGAAGGAATTCTTCTGACGATGGCTGACATGCGGACGAATCTATCGGAACAAGTGGAGAAGGAGGTGAGAACGCATTTCGGGGAACTCGTGTTCAAAACTGTCATAGGCAGGAATGTCCGCCTGGGGGAAGCCCCCGGCTTCGGGAAGCCGATTATAGAGTACGACGCGGCCTCCGCGGGGGCGCGGGCGTACGTGCGGCTGGCGCGGGAGTTCCTCGAGAGAAACGGAATCCAGATTCCGGGGGACGGCACGGAAAAGCCGGGAGAGAACTCCGAGGGCGCGGTGGAAGCGGAGAATGCGGGGACAGCGGCGGGCGGGAATACGCATGCGGGGCAGGGGGAGGGGGTCCTGGACGGAAGTGCCCCCGGCGCCGAGATGATGAATGGAAAGGACGGTTGAGAGATGTCAAAGCTTGCCTTGGGAAGGGGATTGGGCGCGCTGATCCCGGAGACGGTGACGCACCGCGAGCGGGAGGTGGTGGAAATAGAGATCGCCCGCGTAAGGCCCGGGAAATTCCAGCCGCGCCTCGAGTTCGACGCGGAGAAGCTGGAGGAGCTCGTCGCCTCGATCAAGGAAAAGGGAGTCGTGCAGCCGGTCATCGTGAGGCCGGCGGGCGGGGAGTTCGAGCTGATCGCGGGGGAGCGGCGGCTGAGGGCGGCGAAGTCGCTCGGCATGCACAAGCTCCCCGCCATAGTAAAGAACGTGGGGGACGGGGAGGCGCTCGAGCTCGGCATCGTCGAGAATATCCAGCGCGAGAATCTCAACCCGATCGAGGAGGCGGCCGCCTACAGGAGCCTGGCGGAAAAATTCCGGCTGACGCAGGACGAGATCGCCAAGAAGGTGGGAAAGAGCAGATCGGCCGTGGCGAACTCGTTGCGCCTGTTGAGACTGCCGAAGGATATACAGGACGACGTGGCCGCGGGAAAGCTCACGGCCGGGCACGCCAAGGTGCTGTTGACGCTGGAGGAGGAGGGGAGGCAGCGGACGCTGCGGACGCTGATCGTCTCGCGCGGGATGTCGGTGCGCGAGGTCGAGCGTTGGATAGAGAAGGTGAAATCGGTCCCCGAACGCAGGAAAAAACGGGCGGCCCAAAAGTCGCCGGACCTGTTGAAGATCGAGGAGAGGCTTCGCTGCGCGATGGGAACCCAGGTGCGGATCGTGCCGGGGCGGCGTAAGGGCAGGGTGGAGATAGAGTACTACTCCCCGGAGGACCTCGATCGGATACTGGAGCTGCTGATGCCGGGTTTCGCGGAGTGAGCGGTTACGGGCGCAAAGTGCACAAGACGGTTTTCTGTCCGCTCAGATTTCAGCCGGGCGCGAAAGGAATGGGGGAGTGAAAAAGGGGACGCTTTGGCTCGTCGCGACGCCGATCGGGAATATGGAGGACATCACCGCGAGGGCCCTCCGCATCCTGGGCGAGGCCGATATCGTGGCCTGCGAGGATACGCGCCGCACGATGCCCCTCCTCGCGCGGCACGGCGTGCGGAAGCGGCTGGTCAGTTACTATGGCGCCAGGGAGAAGGGGAAGGCGCGCGAACTGATCGCCCTGCTGCTGGAGGGGAAAAACGTCGCCCTCGTGTCGGACGCCGGGATGCCCGGGATCTCGGATCCCGGTGCGCTTGTCGTGCGGGAGGCGATAGGGGAGGGGATCGATGTGATACCGGTCCCCGGCGCGACAGCCGTCGCCGCGGCGCTCGCGGCTTCGGGGCTGGACACCGCCCGCTTCTCATTCGAGGGGTTCCTCCCGAAAAGGGCGCAGGAGCGCCGCGAGCGCCTCGTCGAGCTCTCGCACGACACGAGGACGCTCGTTTTCTACGAATCCCCGCGGCGCGTCGCCGAGACGCTTCGCGTGATGCTCCATGTCATGGGAGACCGACGGGCGGTGGTGGCGCGCGAGTTGACGAAGATACACGAGGAGTTCATCCGGGGCACGCTCTCCGATGTCATCGACCTGGTAGGGGGAGGCGAGGTGAGGGGCGAGGTCGTCATTGTCCTCGCCGGCGCCCAAGAGGAGACCGACTGGACGAAGGTCGATCTGCCCGCCTACGTGCGGCACCTGGAAGAAAAGCTCGGCATCGACCGGAAGAGCGCCCTCAAGCTCGCCGCCCGGTTGAGCGGCGTCTCGAAGAGCGGCCTATACAGACAGGTATCTCAAAGGCGGATGTGAGCTTCGCCCCTTGCCCGAAGCCGGACAGCCGTCGGCGGCCGCGAAGCCACCACTAGATGGATCGAACGGGCTTGCTCATCCCCGGTTACGCCGAACATGCGCTGAAGCCGATTCGCGAAATCCGTTCAGTCGCGTCTGTTTCCATAGGGGATTGGGTATTGCCGGCTGGAGGATCGTGCGCGGTATGACACGCGTGGCGGCTAGGTCGCTGTCGCGGCCTTGTCGCGGATCTTCGCCTTCGCGGCCAGTACCCGGTCGAGGAGCGGCTTGGTGCGGGTCTCGTATATCAGATCCGAGTACTCGTCTGGATCCATATCCGGGGCGAAGTCGGGGATCGGCCCCCGCATACAGGCCGGGTTCTTCAAGTCCAGCTCCGGTACCTCTTTGAGTATCTCGTCCAGCTCGTCCGGCATCTCGCGCCTCCGTTCTGCTTATCGACTCGGTGACGGCCTTCTTAAACCTATACCCCTTCGACCCCCCCATCCATTTCGGTGCCTCGCCGAACTTCACGTCGTTAGACCAGCTACCGAACTCTGCTATCTTCCCTTCCTCTACAAGCATATCATACACTTTAGCGATTTCCGACTGAGTACCCTTCACAAGTTTCGGATCAACGAATTGCGGTGGGCGACCCGGCCTCGGCTCGTTGAACCGGCTGACGACCCGCCCCATAGTCTCCTCGTCGGGGAGATCCATCCGGTGTAGCGTCACCTTGTAGCCGTTCGCTTGTAGATCATCGACTATGCGCCTCATAGTCTTTATCCTCTTCCCCAGCTTGGGGAGGACGATGTTGTCTCCTCGGGCCATAGCTCGCGCCAGCAATATCTCCTCCGCGATCACCGCCGACTCGCCTTGTGTAGCGTTCCCTCCGATCCCGCCGGCGAACTGCTCAGAGGTCAGTAGCCGGTGTGCTTGCCCTTTGCGGCCGATGTTTGTGACCGACATTTGTATCTGCCACATGTAGCGCAGATAGATGTAGCACGGATAGACGCGCAGATAGATGTAGCACGGATAGACGCGCAGGTAGATGTAGCGCAGGTAGATGTAGCGCAGGTAGATGTAGCGCAGGTAGATGTAGCGCAGGTAGATGTAGCGCAGATAGATGTAGCGCAGATAGATGTAGCGCAGACTTAAGTCTGCGCTACCAAAGTCTGCGCTACCAAAGACAGCGCTACAAGTGTCACGACTACAAGAAATTGAGAAAACCAAGAGATGGCTATTGACAGAGTGAGGTTGGCGGGATAGTATTCATACTAACCATATAGTTATAATATAAATGCCGATGATAAGCAGATTGATTCGCTGCCTATTGCCGGCTGTTTGGGAGATTGACCTCCCACTGGACGTAGGGCATTCATCAATGCTGCTTGAAATCAGTGTCATCCGCGAATAACCGTGCTACATTCGCCCGAGAACGAGCATCGGGAAGGAGGGACAGGCATGAATATCTTCAAGAGAATCGACCACGTCGAGATCATCCCAATGGATGTGCAGGCCACACTCCGTTTCTACACCGAGGTTCTCGGCTTCCAGATCAGCAGCCGGAACCCGATCGCACTCCCCCCCCTGAAGGAGGTGATATATCTCCGGCTCGGGGACGGGGTTGTCGAAATCATGGTTGTCGATAGTCCGGGAAAGGCGCCCGATGACCCGTGGATCGGCGGATATCGGGCGATCGCCATCGAGGTGGAGGATATGGCCGAGGCGGTAAAATATTTGACGGCTAAGGGGGTCGCGATCGCCCGCCAGCCCGTGGATCTGGGCGACTCGTATCGGGCCGAGATCCAAGATCCCGACGGCCTCGCCATAGAGCTCAGGCAGTGGAAGAAACCGGGCCGCTGACCCGGAAGGCGTGAGCGCCGGGCCGCGGGGTGGGCGGGCAATGGCCGCCGGCCGCGAGGTTCGATGCGCGACGCGGCTACCGGGGGCGCCGAGATGAAGGGGGGACGAAATGCCCAATATCACGATTGACGGTCCCAGGCTTGAAGACGTTGGGAAGAAGCGGGAACTGGTCAGTGCCGTCACGGACGCGGCCGTGAAAGCGTTTGGATTGCCGAGGCAGGCGATGGTTGTCATCATCAAAGAAAACAGTCCGGAGAATGTCGGCGTAGGCGGCGTACTTTTGGCGGACCGCGCGAAGTAGGCAAAAGTCACGGCAGGATATTGCCCTCGGCGGCGGCGTGCGGTCCGCGGAGTCGCCGGGGAGAGGCCGCGTGTGCGGAACGCGGTCGTAATGGCAGCGCACCTGTAAGCCCCGTGCCGCCACGCCCCGTCCCCCGGATCCGCGTCCGCTTTGAGGATGGACGGATATGCTACCCTTCCGCTCCGCTCGGCCGGGAAGCGGTGAGCGAGCGCTTTGCGGGCGGTAATTTCCTCCCTTTTCTCAAGGACGGCTGCCCCTTCCCCCCGGCCCGCCGCTCCGCCGATGGCGAGCGGGGGCCCCCGCCGCATTGATCCCCCCGCGGCGGGCGCGGCCCGGCTGCAGCTCGCGTTATGGATCCGGCGTGTGGGCCCGCCGGCCTGAGTATTCGCATGCGGCCGCTGGGCGTGAGGGAAGAGGATCGGGGGAGCGGGGGAAACAGTTGAAGACGACCCGCGTCAACCAGGCCGATGCGCGGCAAGCTTCCGGCGCCGATCCCGGTCCGGTGAGAATGCGATGACGGGCGGACACGCTATCTCCCTTGGCCTGCCCGCCGCCTCCCAGCGCGCCTCGCTATTCAATCGGACAGCTTTCGGGCTCCGAGCGGAAGCTTATATTCAGGCGGTTCCAGCCGTTGATGGCGATTATGGCCATGCTCAGGTCCACAAGCTCCCGCTCGCTGAACTGCTTGCGAGCCTCGTTGAAGAGCGCGGTGGGGACGCGTTTCTCCGACACCAGGGTCAGCGACTCGGTCCACGCGAGGGCGGCCCTTTCCCGCGGGGTGTAACAGGCGGCGTTGCGCCAATCCTCCAGCGAAAGGAGCTTCTGTTCCGTTTCACCGCTTGCGCGCGCGTCTTTCGTGTGCAGGGCGAGGCAGTAGGCGCAGCCGTTTATCTGCGATGCGCGAATCTTCACGAGGTTCAACAGCGGCTTTTCCAGCCCGCAACCGCGGACGTACTTTTCCAGCCCCTGCATGGCCTCAAAAACCCCCGGCGCGACTTTCTTGTAGTCAATTCTCATGGCGCCCGTCGCAACCTCCCCAGCGGCCTTTTTACCGGCGGAATGCTTGGCGGGCTGCGCGGGCGCGACCGCCGTCGCCGTCAGGCCGGCCCCCTCGCGCGGCCCGCCCTTGGAGCGCGTTATGCCTTCGGCGAGGCCGCTTCCCACGCCGAGCGCGCCCATAAAAACAAACGCTCGAAAGATCGTCGTCTTCATTCCGTCGCCTCCCCTGGTTGGCCCGGCCGTTACGATCCGTGAGGGCCGCGCGGGATCAACGCGTTTTCGCGAGGAGATCATAATCCTCCCTTCGTCTCATCCATCGCCGCGGCGGATGCCGGATGCGGCCGCAACGGCGCGCGGTGTTCGAGGCCCGGCGCCCGTTCCTCCGCGGCTGGGGCCCAGTTCACAACTCGAAGTTGACGGCCGTGCCGACCCAATGCCTCCCTGTCCACGGGCCCCCGGCGCCGTTTCGCTCGACGCTCCGCATGTAGTAGCAGTCGACCGTGAACTGTTTGAAGAGTCGGAATGAGAGGCCGCCGTAGGTCTTGTTTTCATTGTAGGCGATCCCGTCGGTCAGGTCGAAGTAGAACGCGTTGCCGGCGTACGGCGAAATCGAGATCTTCTCCCCCTTGTACACCGGGTACGACACCTTCGGGTAAAAACGGTATTTCCATGTGTTCTCATGATCCGCGTGCCGGCGGATGCGCAGATCCAGGCGGTTCTGGAGAGCGAACGACATGGCGCCGAGCAGCGAATCCCCGCCGCCGAGGTCTTCCAGCTTGAACTTCGGCGTGAGCAGCTGCCTCAAGCGGTGCTCCGTGCGAAACTCGCCGGGCTCCCCCTCCTGGATGTTCCCGTAGCGCACTCCCGCCGCCAGGTGCCTGCCCAGGTGGAAATCCGGGCCGGCGTAGAAGCCGTAGCGGTAGAATTCGTCCATGTCATCCCGCCATCTGGTGTGCATGCTCGCGTTCAGGTCCAGGCGATCCTTGAATACGGGAATCCTGAATGAATACTCATTCCGCATCCCCCAGTCGTCCGCGCCGAACGCGGACGTAACGCCCACGCCGATCGCGACTCCGGCGAGAATCGCCTTGCCCATCCTTTGCGCCTTAATTCCGCACTTACGGAATCCGAATGCCGGCCGTAGGAACATATCCTAGTAAGACTATAGATTCGATAATGAATATAGTCGGCAAGATCTTCCTTGTCAACAGCGATCTTTCAGTGAAATCACGATGTCGCGGATGCTGATTTGCGTAATATGCTATTACAACGCCTGTTAGGAATTACTTTCTCTGAAATTGAGTGAAAGAGAAAGTGGAATGGGGGGATCCATCTCGAAGCCCTCGTCCCCAAGGTGTCAACCCGTGCGGGTGGGAAAGCTGGGTTCCGGCGGCCCCTCATGGTCATGCTGTAAAACGGCGGCCCATACAGGTAGGGGAGGTGGGTGTACGGGTATGCTACGGCCCGCATCAATTGGTCCATGCAGGCAGGGGATACGGCAATCGCACGGGCGACGGAATTCCAGGATCCTGCCGCTCAAGCGGGAGGAGGAAGATAAAGAAGCCGCGCAAAATGTAAGAGAACAACGGGTTGAAACAACACACGGCCTGCCCCGGGGAAAACCTACTTTTTGTCTGGGGCAATTCGTCTTATGATGACTGAGGATTCCGGGGTTGGCCACTTCCTGCGGGCCTTTTCGGGAGACGACACCTCTTTTCCATGGGGCTTGTCGCTGGCATGAACCCTCAGATAGGATTCAGCCGCGGGGATCATGTTGGCGATGATTGCCGCGTCATAGAAATTCAACTCCGGCTTTGCATTGCCGACATGCTTTAAAAACAGCCGGTAATTGAGAATCGCAAGTTCCACTTCCTCTTTATGCGCATATATTTTCGAGGCCAGTAGCCAGTATGCGTCCGCAAAAGCCCCATCCGACTTGATGGCTTTCTTCAGCAACTTCTCCCCCTCGTCAAGATCCCTGTTATCGCGATCTTTAGAGTAGTAATACCGGACTTGCGTTATCCGGTAACTCCCATCGGGCAACTTGACGGGGGGCACGTACTGCTCTTCGCTGAAAACGTCGTAATATGCTTTGATTTTGACGTAGGCGACTTTGTAGCACGCCTCCGGATTGTCGGGCTCCAAGGCCATGGCCTGTTCCAGCATCTCAATCGCTTTCTTCCTGTCCGCCTTGTCGGATTGTGTCTTGTACATGAACCATCCCCACTTCAAGAATAGGGCGACCTCGTCTTTCTTGAGCAGTTCGTCGGCGTGGGAAAAGCACTTCCTCGCAAGAGTGAAATTTTCCTTCCCCCGTGTCCCCCCGACGGAATACCGTTCCTCCTCTTTCCGGAATCCCTCCTCCGCGTATGACTGCGCCATCAATACGGATTCCTTTACGCTTTGGATGGCATCAATCCCCTCCAGCACGGCCTTGCTGGGTTCGGCGATTACTTCCGACTCGACGATCTTGCCGGTTATAAAGTCGTCCAATTCCTCGCCGCGAAGAATGCCCGCTTCATGAAAGAAGCTGGCGGCCGCTATCATTACGGCCTTTTTATACATCTCTCTCATTGCGTTTCTCCTCATGTATGCCAACGCGGACTGAAGGCAATCCGTTCATTCAATTTTGTACGCCTACTTGCCACTCCCAGTAGAGGAGTTCCTTTATCTCCCAGGGCACCTCGTCACAACTGCCGCCGCACATTTGGACTCTTACCACCCCGCGCTTGACCTTCAACTTGGCGCGACAGAATACCGCGCGGCATACGCCGGGCGGAACATTCTTGAGCGTCATCGACCAGCCGGTCCCGCTTGTATGCGTTATGCTTCCACTGTAACTGATCGATGCTGTCACCACGCTGAGGGGGACGCTGCCGCCCACGGTAATCGAATTGTTATAGGAGGTGGACTCTGTTGCGGAGAATGTTATGTCGCCCCCGTCCGGGAAGGGGCTGCACACTACGTCCGACACCCTGTCGTATGCATCGTACTCTTCCGATTCGCTGCCCGACGAAACCGAATGCATTGGGTTCACTTCGACAGCCGTTTCGGCAGCGGCTCTTTGGCCGTTCGCGTCCGTCGCCGTGACTCTCACCGTGCAGCTTCCCAGGACGTTGGGATGAAGTGTTACAAGCGCGGCTCCGTTACCGCCGATGGGCGCGCCCGCTTCCCACTCATAGGTGTACGGCTCCACACATCCCTCCGCATGCGCCGATGCATTGATAAAACAATCCAGTGCAGTCTTATCTTGGACGGAAATAGATACGGATAAAGGCGCCGGCTCGGGGGTCGGCCGGGAGTGGCACTCTGAAATGCAGGAAAGATACGCCTGCTCGGCGGCGTCAAGTTCGTCCTGAAAATATGAAGGGACGAAAGGAAGAATGTCAGCATCGTCTTTCATCTTCCAATATGCATCCAGGGCATCCTGGCATTTCCCGCATTCCTCGGGGGCCTTGCGGGGAAGTTCGTCGCCGTCCTGTCCATACGCGGACGCCGAGTCAAACAGACGATCTCTCGGCGGAAACGTGATGTTGCGCGGCGAAATCAAGCCAAGAACCAGCCCGATACCGGCACTTGCAACCCATATCTTCCTACGCACCAGCGCCTCCGAACAAAACGGCCATTCACAGCACTTGTCCCTGCAGGGGCGATTCCGAAAACCTCTTTTTGCGGAAAAGAGGCCGCCCTTCCGAACAGCCGTGTCGGCAACCTGACCGTTACGTGGCGCATTTCGTGTGCCGTTTGAAAGAAAGAATCGCGCTGCTGCGGTATTCCGCTACTGCTTGCGGCAGCCGGGATTATGCTCACCAGCATGTGGCTTTGCGGAAGATGGGCGCGGGCGGCGGATGGCAACCCAGGTTGACTGTGTAAACCGGCGGTGACATTGAAAGCGCGCCGACCCTCGTTTCACGACCAGGCCTGTACTATTGCCCAGGACCTGTAAGCATCAGGGACACGGCGGGGGTCTGTTGAACGGCAGCGCCAGAGCGATTGATCGGTCGGGGGGCGTTTTTGAGGGCAATGGAATGGCGGTTGAAGAGAGAGAGGGGATCAGCGGTGCCGGCGGGGATTATTCATGCGCGGCCTGGCGGTAAAGGGCAAGGATCCGAGCCTGGAGGTTCTTCCATGGGGCAGCCGGGGCGGGACGGAAGAGATCGTGTGCGGGCAGGGGTCTCACACTGGAGCCATTCTCCCGGAAGACCGCTAGCCGTGCAGGTACATGAACACCTTCTCCGGCGTCAGCGGGAGAGACGGTAGCGGCCTGTCCGCGCGCGCGGCGCGCAGCGCGTGCAGGACGGCGAAGTAGGCGCCAAGGCCGTGGATGAACGGCGGCTCCCCGACCGCCTTGGAGTTGCAGACCGCGAACGGATTGTCGGAGTTCGGCAGCAGCGTGACCGAGAAGTGGGGCGGGACGAACTTGATGTCCGGCACCTTGTAGGCGTTCACCTTCGTGAGCAGCCTGCCGTCGGTGGCGTAGCGGAGCTGCTCTATCGTGGACCAGCCGATCCCCTGGATGACCGCCCCCTCCACCTGCCCCCGGTCGATCGCCTCGCTGAGCGACTGCCCGACATCGTGCACGACGTCGATGGAATCGATGACGTAGGTGCCGCGCCGGCAGTCGAGAAGCGCCGAGGTGAGGGACGTGCCGTAGCTGTAATAGGCGAACGGGCGACCCCGCTCGGTCTTCGGGTCGAGGTATAGGCCGGGGGTGGCGTAGAAGGCGTGGCTCGAGAGGTCTATCCTCGCCCACTGGGCGTCGGCGACGAGTCCCTCCCAATAGAGGCCGGTTTCTTCGCCGCGGAGAAGCATGGCGCCGTCGCGCAGCTCGATCTCGCCGGGGGCCGCGTTCCCGAGGCGCTCCGCGGCGAACTTCCGGAGGCGGGCGGCGATCTCCTCGCAGGCGTATTTCGCCGCCATCCCGTTCAGGTCGGCCCCGGTGCTCGCCGAGGTAGGGGAGGCGTTGGGAATGCGGGAGGTATTGGTGGTGTCGACCCGTATCCGCTCCGGCGGGATCCCGAGGGTGCGCGCGGCGATGATCCGGATCTTGGTGTTGACGCCCTGGCCCATTTCCACCGCCCCGGTGCTCACCGACACGCTGCCGTCGACATAGACGTTGACCAGCGCGCTCGCCTGGTTGAGCGCGGTCTGGGCGAAGGAGATCCCGAAGCAGACCGGGATCACGGCCAGCCCCCGCTTGCTGTCGTTGTGGGCGCGGTTGTACTCGGCCACCTCCGCGTGTCGCGCGGCGATGTCGACCTTCCGGTCGAGCGTCTCCCAGCACCGGATGGCGCTGGTTTTCTCCAGCCTCATCCCGTACGGCAGGGTGTCGCCGTCCCGCAGCAGGTTCTTCCGTTTGAGAACGGCGGCGTCGAGGCCCATCAACTCGGCCGCGTGCGTCAGCGCCGCCTCGATGGCGAACGTTCCCTGCGGCACCCCGAAGCCGCGGAAGGCGTTGTTGGGCGGGATGTTGGTGCGGCAGCTCACCGCGCTGACCGAGATGTTCGGGATGCGGTAGGAGCCGGAGACGTGGAGAAAGGAGCGGCCCAGCACGGCCAGGGAGATGTCCGCGCACGCCCCGGCGTGCTGGTAGAGGACGACCTCGTACGCGAGGATCTTCCCCTCCGCGTCGAGCCCTATCTTGTAGTCGTACTGGTAGGGGTGGCGCTTGCCGGTGGTCTCGATATCCTCGTTGCGCCCAAGGACGAGTTTCACGGGCCGCTTGAGGATGAACGCCGCCATGGCCGGCGCCACGACCCAGACGGCGGTCGATTCCTTGCCGCCGAACCCGCCGCCGAGCCTGCGGATGACGAACTCCACCTTGTGCTGCGGGATGCCGAGCACCTCCGCGATGTGGCGGTGGAAGGCGCCGGGCGACTGCGAGCTCGCGTAGACCGTTATGGTGTCGAACTCCCCGGGGAGGGCGAGGGCGCGCTGCGTCTCGAAGTAGAAATGCTCCTGTCCGCCGGTGGCGTGCGAACCCTGGGCGACGCAGGCGCAGCGGGCGAAGGCCGCGGCCGTGTCGCCGACGGCCAGGACGCGCCGGGAACCGTGGATCATCCCCCGGGAGGCCGCCTCGCGCGGGTCGAAGACGGCCTCGAGCTCCTCGAACTCGGCCGTCACGAGGCGCGCAGCGCGGAGCGCCTCCCGCCTGGTCCCCGCCACGACGAGCGCGATCGGCTGGCCGATGTATTCGACGGAGTCGACGGCGAGGAGCGGATGGTCCTTCAGCACGTGCCCGACCTCGTTGATGCCTGGGATGTCCCGGTGGGTGTAGACCGCGGCGACGCCGGGCGCGGCGGCGGCCGCGCTGGTGTCGAGCGAGAGGATCCTTCCGCGGGGGACGGGGGAGGTGAAGAGCGCCGCGTGGAGGCAGCCCGGCGGCGTCGGCATGTCGTCGACAAAGAGGGAGGCGCCGCGAACGTGCATCGTCATGTCCGTGTTCTTCACCGCCGCACCTCCCCCCCCGCCAACACGGCGAAATGGGCCCGCACGAGCTGCCGCAGCAGCAGCCTCTTGTACTCCGCGGCGCCGCGGATGTCGTCGATCGGCGCGGCGGCCTCGTCCGCGGCCCGCACGACGGCCTCCGCGGTGTCGGCGTCGGCCCTACGTCCGAGAAACCGGTCCAGCCCCGGGATGAGCAGCGGGACAGGGGCCACCCCCCCCGCGGAGATCCTGAGGCCGACGATGGCGCCGTCGGGGGCGGTCTCCAGCCGCATCGCCGTGTTGACCGCGGCGATGTCGAGCGTGACGCGGTTCGATACCTTTTCGAAATTGAACAGGGCCCCGTCCAGGAA
>CALLYX010000333.1 GCA_937858775.1 uncultured bacterium
CATCGCCTCGCCGGCCGAGGAGAGCTGCTGAACCAGGAGGAGTTTGAGCCCCTGGATATTCTCGCCCTTCCTCGTCGAGACGACGGAACCCACCACCTTGCCGAGCTGCATATGCCCCCCCGGGGCGAAACCCGCGTCTCGAATCCCGGGAAACGGGGGGATTCGGGAATCGGGGTGACGGCGCGGTCACTCCTTCGGCTGCGGACGGCCGAGCGGCAGCACTGCGTCCACGTTTACGTGCGGCCGCGGGATGACGTGGACGGAGACCAGCTCCCCGACCTTCTCCGCGCCCCGCGCCCCGGCCTCCACCGCCGCGCGCACCGCCGCGACGTCGCCGCGGACGACCGCCGTGACGTATCCCCCGCCGATCTTCTCGTAGCTCACCAGCTCGACCTTGGCCGCCTTCACCATGGCGTCCGCCGCCTCGACCATGGCGGCGAAGCCGCGCGTCTCGATCATCCCCAATGCCTCGGCCATTGCGTGACCCTCCGCTCGTGTGCGCGTCCCGCGCATCTGAAAGAGGGCCCATCATAGTACAGCGCCGCGGCGCGGGTCAAGCGGATACTGCCCGGGACCGTCCCGCCGGCCCCCGAACCCCCGGTGTACGAAACGGCGGGCGGATGCTATACTCCGCCGTCGTTCGGACGATGGAGGGACGCAATGGGGAGTGGAACGGTGAAAATGCTGCGCGCGGGGGCGCTGGCCGCCGCCGTCGAAATCGGCGTCGGCGCCGGCGCGCTGTGGGCGTTCCCCGCGCAGCGGGAGATCAAGGCCGGATTCGTCTACGTGGCCCCGGTGGGGGACGCGGGGTGGAACTGGGCGCACGACGAGGGGAGGAAGGCGCTGGAGAAGCTCCCGTACGTGAAGAAGACCCGTTTCGTCGAGAACGTGAAGGAGGGGGCTGACGCGACGCGCGTGATGACCCAGTTCGCCGAGATGGGCTTCAACCTGATCTTCGCGACGAGCTACGGCTACATGGATCCGTGCGTCGAGACGGCGGGGAAATACCCGAAGGTCGTCTTTATGCACTGCTCCGGGTCGAAGCGCTCTCCCAATATGGCCAACTACTTCGGCAGGATATACCAGGCCCGCTACCTCACCGGGATCGTGGGGGGGAAGATGACCAAGAGCGGCGTGATCGGCTACGTCGCCGCGCACCCGATACCCGAGGTGATCCGCGGCATCAACGCCTTCACGCTCGGGGTCCGCTCCGTCAACCCGAAGGCGAGGGTGCGCGTGGTATGGACGTACACCTGGTTCGACCCGGCGAAAGAGAAGGAGGCCGCGGAGAGCCTGATCGAGGTTGGGGCCGACGTCATCGCCCAGCACCAGGATTCGTCGGGCCCGCAGCGGGCCGCCGAGGAGCGCGGCGTCTGGGGGATCGGCTATGACACCGATATGAGCCGCTTCGCCCCGAGGGCCCACCTGACCTCCGCGGTCTGGAACTGGGCCCCCCTCTACACGAAGATCGCGGCCGACCTCCACGAGGGGAAGTGGACGAACGAGCCGATCTGGTGGGGGATCGAGACCGGGATCGTGGACATCGCCCCCTTCGGCCCGATGGTTCCGGCGGATGTGCGGAGGCTGGTCGCGGAGAGGAAGAGGGATATAGCGGAGAAGAGGCTTGTCGTCTTCCGCGGGCCCGTCAGGGACCAGGCCGGGAGGACGGCGATCCCCGTCGGCGTGACGCCGACGGACCTCGAACTGTACGCGATGAACTGGTTCGTGGAGGGGGTCGAGGGGAAGTTGCCGAAATGAATCCCGAAACCCGAATCCCGTATCCCAAGGCCGCCGGCGCCCCGGCGGGCGGGGCCCGGATCCGATGATCGACGCGGTCGGGGGGCCGGCCGTGCGGATGCTGGGCATCCGCAAGCGCTTCCCGGGGGTGGCCGCCAACGACGGCGTCGATCTCGACGTCCGGCGGGGGGAGATCCATACCCTCCTCGGCGAGAACGGGGCGGGCAAGTCCACATTGATGAACATCCTCTCCGGCCTCTACCGGCCTGACGCCGGGGAGATCCTCCTCGACGGCCGCCGCGCTGAGATCGGTTCGCCGCGCGACGCGATCGAACTCGGCATCGGCATGGTTTACCAGCACAGCATGCTCATCCCCCGACACACCGTCGCGGAGAACGCCGCGCTGGGGATGCCCGGCCTCCCCGCCGTCTACCGCGCGCGGGATGTGGAGGCGCGCGTCGAGGAGACCGCCGCGCGGTACGGCCTCGATCTCGACCCGCGCGCCCCCGTCTGGCAGCTCTCCGTGGGGGAACAGCAGCGCGTGGAGATCGTGAAGATGCTCCTGCGGAGGGTGGACGTCCTCATCCTTGACGAGCCGACCGCGGTCCTGGCCCCCGCCGAGGCCGGGGCCCTCTTCGACACGATGCGGGCCCTGGCGGCGGAGGGGAGGGCGGTCATCTTCATCTCGCACAAGCTCGGCGAGGTGATGGAGGTCTCCGACCGGATCAGCGTCCTGCGGAAGGGGAAGAGGGTCGCGCTCCTCGAGCGCGGGGAGGAGGACGAGCGCGGGCTCGCCCGGCTGATGGTGGGGGGGGGGTTCGCCCCGGCGCGCCCTGCCAGGGCGCCCGGGCAAGGTGCGCCGGGGGCGGCGGTCATCGAGCTCGCCGGGATCGAGGCCGCGGGGGCTCGCGGGGCCCCCGCGCTCCGCGGGGTCGACCTCGTCGTGCGCGGGGGCGAGATCTTCGGCATCGCCGGCATCTCGGGCAACGGCCAGAAGGAGCTCGAGGAGGTGCTCACGGGGCTGCGGAGGCCGTCACGCGGCAGCTATACCCTGCTCGGGAAGTCGATGACGCGAGCGTCGCCGCGGGAGATCATCGCCCGCGGGCTCTCCTGCATCCCGGGCGACCGGGGCGGCGTGGGGACGGCGGCCGGGCTCGGCGCCGTCGACAACCTCATCCTCAAGAACTACCGCCTTCCCCCATTCGCCCGCGGGGCCCTTCTCAATGAGCGAGCGGCGGCGGAGTGGGCCCGCGGGCTGATCGACCGCTACGGGATTTCCGTTCCGGACCCCCGCGGCCCTGTGCGCCTGCTGTCCGGCGGGAACCTCCAGAAGATAATCCTCGCGCGCGAGCTCTCTTCGAGCCCCCGCGCCCTCCTGGCGGTGCACCCGACGCGGGGGCTCGATGTCGGCGCCGCCGACGGGGTGCTCCGGGCGCTCTCGGCGATGCGGGGGTACGGGGCGGCGGTGCTCCTGATCTCGGAGGATGTCGAGGAGGTCCGTGCCGTGAGCGACCGGTTGGCGGTGATGCATCGCGGCCGCCTCAGCCGCGCCATGGCGCCCGAAGAGGCGGATCTCGATACGCTCGGCCTCCTCATGACCGGACAGCCGGCCCCGGGCTTGGGGGGGGTATGATCGCGTTCGCGCTCGTGAAGCGGCCCCGCCCCCCGCGCGCGCTGCGCGCCGGCGTCGCGGCGGCATCCGTTCTCTTCGCCCTTGTTCTCGGCGGCGCCGTGATGGCGGCCATCGGCGTCAACCCGCTTGGCGCCTACGCCGCCCTCTGCCGCGGCGCCTTCGGCACGCGCTACGGCTTATCCGAGACGGTCGTCAAGGCGGTCCCGCTTCTATTCTGCGGCCTGAGCGTCTCCCTCGCGCTCAGAATGCGCCTCTGGAACATAGGCGCGGAGGGGCAATACGTGGTCGGCGCGCTCGCCGCCTCCCTCGTGGCGCTCGGCCCCCCGCTGCCGGGCCGGGCCGCGTACGCCATCGTGATGCTGGCCGCGTCGTTCGCCGCCGGGGCCTTCTGGGCGGGGGTGCCGGGGCTTCTCCGCGCCCGTTTCAACGTGAGCGAGATCATCACCACGCTCCTGATGAACTGGGTGGCGATCCACCTGATCCAGTTCTTCGTCTACGGGCCGCTGCGGGGCGCGGACGGTTTTCCGTTCACGAGGCCGTTTCCGCCCGCGGCGTGCATGGCCAGGCTGGGCTGGGGGAGGATGCACGCCGGCGTCTTCCTGGCCGCGGGCGCCTGCGCGCTCCTGCACTTTCTCCTGGCGAGGACGACCTGGGGGTTCGAGATCAAGGTGATCGGGGACAGCCCCGGGTGCGCCCGCTACGCGGGGATGGCTATCAAAAAGAATATCGTAGCGGTGATGGCGCTCGCCGGCGGCCTCGCCGGCCTCGCCGGTCTCTGCCAGGTTGCGGGGGTGGAGTGCAGGATCCCGCGCGAGGTCTTCGCGCAATACGGCTACACCGCCATCATCTTGGCGTGGCTGGCGCGGGCCGCCCCGTTCGGCGTTGCCCTGGTCGCGCTTCTCTTCGGCGGGCTTCTCACCGGCGGCGAGATGATCCAGATCGAGCTCGGCGTCCCGCTCTCGGTGATCAACATCCTCACCGGCTCGATCCTAATTTTTCTCCTCGCGGGGGACCTCTTCCTCGATCATAGGGTCGTGACGCGACGCGCGGCGCGCGGGACGGAGCAGTGATGGACGGATGGCCGGGGTTCCTCCAGTCGGTGCTCGCGGCGGCGGCCGCCCAGGGGGCCCCGCTCCTCCTCGTCGCCCTGGGGGAGATAATATGCGAACGCGCGGGCGTGCTGAACCTCGGCGCCGAGGGGATGATGCTGATGGGGGCCGTCTGCGGCTTCGCGGCATGCAACGCCGGATCGAGCCTCCCGGCGGGGGCGGCGGCTGCGATGCTGGTGGGGGGGGCGTTCAGCCTTGTCCACGCCCTCCTGTCCGTGACGTTCAGGGCGAACCAGATCGTGAGCGGGCTCGCCCTGTCGATACTCGGCCTAGGGCTCTCGTCCTTCATCGGCGAGCGGCTGGATCTCGTCATGCAGCCAGCGGCGATGAGCTTCGGCCCGATTCCGATCCCCTTCGCCTCGCGCATCCCGTTCCTCGGGGAGGCGCTTTTCCGGCAAGGCGTCCTCACCTATCTCGCGTATGCGCTCGCCGCCGCGGCCTGGTTCATGCTCTTCAGGACCCGACTCGGTCTTCGCATACGATCGGTGGGGGAAAGCCCGTTGACGGCGGACGCGATGGGGGTGAGCGTTCCGGCGGTCCGCTGGCTCTGCGTGGGGATAGGCGGGGTGATGGCCGGCCTCGGCGGCGCCTGCCTCTCCCTTTCGCTCTCCCCCGGATGGAAGGAGCAGATGACCGCGGGGAGGGGCTGGGTGGCGATCGCGCTCGTCATATTCGGGAACTGGCACCCCGGGAAAGCGGCGCTCGGGGCGCTTCTCTTCGGGGCGCTCTATTCGCTCGACACTCGGCTCCAGGCCCGGGGGACGGTCGTCCCCGTGCAATTCCTCCAGATGGTCCCCTATCTGGGGACGATCGCCTTTCTCGCCGCGACGCAGGGCAAGGCCGAAGGGCGGGGCGTCGGCGCCCCCGAGGCGCTGGCGAGGCCGTATATCAGGGAGGAGAAGGAGTAGCGCCCTGCCGGGCGCCGCCGGGTTCAGCCGGACGGGCGGTTCCGCAGGTGGGCCTTCGTCTCCGCCGCCACCACGCCGCTCAGCAGGATGAGGGAGACGAGGTTGGGGACCGCCATCAGCGCGTTCGCGACGTCGGCGAACGACCATGCCGACGGGAGCGGCATCACCGAGCCGACCACGACCGCCGCGACCCAGAGGCGGCGGTACGGTTCCGTGGCGCGCAGGCCCAGCAGGTATTCGACCGCCTTCTCCCCGTAGTAGCACCATCCGAATATCGTCGAGGAGACGAAGGTGAGGAGTCCGACCGTCAGCACGGCGGGCCCGATGCGCGGGATGTCGGCGAAGGCGGCTGTCGTTAGCGCGGCGCCCTGAAGCCCCTTCGTCCATTCCCCGGAGTTCACCAGCACTATCCCCGTCATGGCGCAGACGACGACGGTGTCCCAGAATGTCCCCGTCATGGAGACGAGCGCCTGGATGACCGGGTTCCGGGTCTGCGCGGCGGCGGCGACGATGGGGGCGCTCCCCATCCCGGATTCGTTCGAGAAGAGCCCCCGGGCGATCCCGTAGCGGACAGCATCCCGCATCCCGGCGCCGGCGAATCCACCGAGCGCCGCCTGCCCGGTGAAGGCCCCCCTGATGATCAGCGCGAGGGTGGAGGGGATCGCGCCGGCGTTCATGACGAGGAGGATTCCGCAGCCGACGACGTAGAAGGCGGCCATGAACGGCACCAGGAACTCGCAGACCCTCGCGATCGACTTGATGCCGTGGACCATGACGAGGGAGGTGCAGGCCGCCAGGACGATCCCCGTGGCCCAGGGGGAGACGTCGAAGTTCACCTTCAGCATCGCGGAGATGGAGTTCGCCTGGACCATGTTCCCGATGCCGAAAGCGGCGACGGCGGTCAGGGCCGCGAAGACCATCCCGAGCCATCGGCAGCCGAGGCCGCGGTCGAGGACGTACATCGGCCCCCCCGCCATGAGGCCCTGCGGGGTCGTGGTGCGGTATTTCACCGAGAGGAGGGCCTCCGCGTACTTGGTGGCGATCCCGAACACTCCGGTGAGCCACATCCAGAGCACCGCCCCCGGCCCCCCGGCGGCGACCGCGGTCGCGACCCCGACTATGTTCCCGGTGCCGATCGTTGCGGCGAGGGCGGTCATGAGGGAGCCGAAGTGGCTTATGTCGCCCTCCCCGTCGCGCGTGCGGGAGACGGAGAGGGCGATCGCCCTCCATACGTGGCGCTGTATGAAGCGGAGGCGGAAGGTGAGGAATATGTGCGTCCCGAAGAGAAGGGCGAGCATCGGCGGCCCCCACACGATGTCGCTGAGCGCGGAGAGGAGCGCGGGGAGGCGGGGGATGAGGCGCGAGGGGTCGTGCATGACAGGGCGTAGTATAGCGGTTCTTCCGCCCGGGACAAGGGGAAAGCGGAACTTTTCGGCCCCGCCCGGCGTCGAATAGGGTAAGGCGCGCGACGCGGGGGGATAACCGCCTTGCGGCGCGCCCGGATTCGATCTATCATACATTTCATACGCCGCATCCGGCGTTTCGCGGGCGGGGAGGGGCGGGATGAACGGCTTCTTCAGGGGAGAGA
>CALLYX010000334.1 GCA_937858775.1 uncultured bacterium
TCCTCACGTAGCTCTTCGACGGCCACAGGAACATGTTCTTGGTGAGCTGCATCGAGATCGTGCTGGCGCCGCGCGGAATGCCGTCCTTGGCGCGCTCGATCGCAGTCCTGATCTCTCCGATGTCGATGCCGTGGTGCGTGCAGAAGCGCGCGTCCTCCGACACGACGACGGCGCGCACGAGGTTCGGCGACACCGCCTCCAGCGGCACCCACGAGCGCGTGATCGGCTGGCCGCCCGCCGCGCGGATCAGCATCAGCGCCGACCCGGGCGGATCGACGAAGCGGAACACGAAGACGAGCGCCACGACGAGCGCGAGATAACCGGCGAAGGCGAGGGCGAGCACGCGGACGGCGCGGCGCACAGGGATGCCGAGCGAGGTGCGCGGCGCGGGTCGCCGCAGGCGGCGGTCGGGACGCTCAACACCGCCCGGTGAGCCTGATTCGGAGCGCCGAGAATAGATACCCGGCCAACGTTCCGGCGCCGAGCTTCGACCGGCCCCGGATACGCTCGTGGAAGATGATGGGCACCTCTACGATCCTCAATCCCCGTCGCGCGCACCGGTGCAGCGTCTCGGCAAGGATAAACGGCCCGTTCGAACGGAGCGGCTCCGCTGTAATAGCCAGGAGCGCCTCCCTCGTGTAGCACCTGAACCCCGAGGTCGGATCCTCCACCCTCACCCCGAGCACGAGCCTCAGGTACTTCCGCGCGAGCGCGCTGGTGGCCCTTCGGGCGCGCGCCCTCTCTTCGTCCCCGCCCCCCGGCGCGTAACGAGACCCGATTACGAGGGCGGCGGGCCCGCAGGCGCGCAACAGGGCGGGTATAAATGCCGGATCATGGGAACCGTCCCCGTCCATCTCGATGATTCGCTCCGCCCCCATCTCGATCGCGCGCCGGAAACCGTCGGCGCCGGCGCTGCCCCGGCCCCGCCGCGAGGTTCGAAGGAGGAGATGCACGCGCGGACACGCCATCCCCTCCTCTCTTACGAGCCCGGCGGTGCCATCGGGGGAACCATCGTCCACGACCAGGGCCTCGATATCCCTCGCCTGCTCGATCACCTCCCGGACCAGCGGGATGATAACCGCCGCCTCGTTGTACGTGGGGATCACCGCCACCGTTCGTGCCATGATGGAGCACCCCTAGGTTCGCGCGCGGCCGCGGGGCGGAAGGGGCAGAAGCCGCCGGACCGCCGCGCACACCTGAGCCGCGGTGATCCGGTCCATGCACGATGGCGTCCTTCCGCAGTCGTGGAGATAGCAGCAGGCGCAGTCGGCGTCCGCGACGATCTTGGCCCCGCGTCCATACATGTCGATCTCGGCGGCGGAGGTCGGCCCGAAAAGCCCCACGACCTTCTTTCCGAGGCCGAGCGCCACATGGAGGCCGAGGCTGTCGCTCGCCACCATGAGGTCACAGAGCCCTACAAGGGAGATGAACTCCCGGATGCTGTTGCCGCACCCCGTGTCGATAAGGGCCTTTCCCGCGGCGCCACGGATCGCGGCGTTCCGTTCAATCTCGTCCCGCCCACCGAACAGGAGGAGGCGTATCCTGCGGTCACGGGCAAGCATGCGGATGAGGTCGACGCAACGCCCCTCCGGCCACTGCTTCATCCTCCACCGGCTGCCGCTCCCGGTGTTTATCCCTATGAGCGACACGCGCCCCCGCGCGCTCCCCGATGGGATGCCGGCGCGGGCGGCGAAGCGGTCCGCGAATTCCCGCTCCTCCTCGGTGATTCTGAGGGTAATCTCCTGCCTCATCCCGCCGAGGCCGCAGATCTCCATGACGATATCCTGGTAGGTCCTCCGGTTGGCCTTCTTCAAATCGTCGAAGAGCCCCATCAGGAACCAGCCCAGCGCCTCCCGGTTGAAAGGAAAAACCCGCCCGTCCGCGTCCACGCCGAATCCCCTTTTCCGCGCCGCCTTGGAGAGGGTGCCGAGGGCCGCGCTGCGCGGCGCCGTGTCCAGGCAGAGAGCAAGGTCGAACCGCTCGACACCCAGCACCGCGAGCGCGTCCGGGCCGTAGGGGAGAATCCTGTCAACGAGCGGATTGTGTTGCAGGAGGGGGACCGCCTCGGGCATGGTGATCCAGGTGATCTGCGCCCGGGGGTGCTTCTCCCTGATCGCCGGGAGAATGCAGGTCGTCCTGAGGACGTCGCCGAGCGCGTCGAGTTTGACGACGAGGATCCGCGTCGCGACCGGGTCGTAATACGCGCACCCTCGGCAGTGCACCCCTTCCCTCTTGTGGGGCTCGCACGGCCTGTCCCATCGCACCATGCGGCAATCGGCCCTGAAGCGTTCCATGGGAAGTCATTTTATCATCCCGGCCGTCGCGCTGATATGCTAAAATGCCTTTGGGTGTAATCCATTCAACGTCAACTGATAAGAGAAGGATGCCGACCGAATGGCGGCACGTGTCAACTTCATCCCGTGGCTCGTCTTCGCCGCCTCGCTGGCCGTCTTTTCAACCTCCCGCGCGCGTGTCATGGATCTGCGCGACCGCGGCGCCGCCAGGGCCGTCCTCCTCGCGGGTGACGAGCCGTCGTATCTCCTCATGGCGCACAGCGTCGTCGTGGACGGCGACCTCAACCTCTACAACAACCGCGTGAACAGGGACGGGCGCTTCTTCGGCGCGCCGAAAGAGGGCGGACACGCGGCGCGGCGGGACGCCGGGAAGAAACTCGTCTACTCCATACACACACCCGGGCTGCCGATCCTGATCGCCCCGGCGTACGCCGCCGCGCTGCGTGCCGGCGTCTCCCCCCGCGCGGCCGTCTGCGTCTTCATGAATCTCCTCGCCGCGCTGCTCGCCGTGAATCTCTGGCACTTCTGCCGCGGCCTCTCGCGCCTCGCCGGATCCCCCTCGCCATGGCCCCCGCTCTGCGCTACCGCCGCCGTGATGCTCACCCCGCCCGTCCTCTTCTACGCCAACCTGATCTACCCGGAGCTGCCGGCGGCGCTCCTCATCCTCTACGCCCTCCGGCACGCGCTCCCGTCCCATGGCGGCGCGCCGTTCTCCGCCCCGGGCCATTCCGCCGGGAGATCCGGGCGGCCGCGCATCCACCCCCCCGGTCCCCCCCTCCTTCTGCCCTCCCTCGCCGTCGCGTTTCTCCCATGGCTCTCGTTCCGCTTCTTCCCCCCGGCGATCGTCCTCGCCGCGATGCTCGTCCTGCGCGGCCGCGCGGCCCGCCGGCCGGCCCCCCTCATCGCAGCCGTTCCACTGCTCGCCTCCATCGCCCTCTTCTCCGCCTACCAGCGTCACGCCTTCGGCTCAATCAACCCAGCCGCCGGCTACATCGCGCAAAACTACGGCGAACGCGGCATGGCGAGCCGCGGCCCGTTCGACGGGATCTTCGGCATCCTACTCGACCGCGGGCACGGCATCCTCGCCTGGTCGCCGGTCTACCTCCTCTCCCCCGCCGGCCTCATCCTTCTCATGCGTGAGCGGCGACGGGCGGCGCTCTGGCTGATCGGCCTTCTCCTCGCCGTCTACCTCCCCGGGGCGCAATTCGTTTTCTGGTGGGGGGGGTTTGCCCCGCCCCCGCGCTACATGGTAGCCCCGGCGCCGCTCCTCGGCGGCGCGCTCTGCTACGCCCTCGCGCGAAAACCGGGGCGGGCATTCTCCGCCGCCTTCGCCGCGCTGCTGGCGGCGAGCATTCTCTTCGGCCTCCTCGGCTGCCTCCACCCCGGCCTCCTCTACCGACACCGCCACCTCGTGACCCACTACCTGCCTGGATTCCCGATCCGCATCTTTCCCTCATTCCTGAAAAAGGGCCCGCTCGCCTGGCCCCTCGCGGCGTTCTGGACGGCGGCCGTCCTGGCTGCGAACACGCTCCTCCCCCTCCGCCGTGAACGTCCGGAGAACGATTGACGCCGAGCGGCCGGCGGTGTAAAGTGCGCCTTTCGGCGGCAATGCGATGGAAACGAAGGGAGCAGGCATGCGGATTCTTCGGGGCGCGATCGCCGCCGCGGCGCTGTGCGCGCTTCGCGCCGCATCCGCGATCCAAGCCGGGGCGGCTGAGCGGTGGGCGCCTCCTCTCGATCTGGCCATCCACTCCGACCGGGCGTTTTATTCGATCCTAGACAGCGCCACGATCTACCTCTCCGTGACCCCGCGTGCTCCCTGCGAGGGGCTTCTCTACGTCGCTGCGCTCGCTCCCGACGGCAGATGCCTCTTCTACAGCGTGGAGAGAAACCTCCTCGTCCAGGGCGATCCTTTTCGGATGGAGACATGGACCCCGTTCGACACCCGCCCCGTCTTCTTCTCGCCGGCCCAAACCGTCAAGGATCTCGAAATCCGGCGGGGGCGCCTCCCCGCCGGTTCCTTCGCCATCTGCGGAGTGATCGCGAACCCGTCGCCGGAATCGATCTTGAGCGGCGTAGGGGTCGCGCGAATCTCCGTATTCCCCCGCCGGATCGGCATTGTCGGAGGCGCCGTTCACGTCGGGGACAGCAGGGAGAATTACATGCTGGGGTGGGAGTCCCCCGACCCGGCAGGGACGAGCGTCTCGGCGCGGTTCCGCCTCGGTTCCATCCCGGCAGACCCGGTGCTCCAAGGCGCCTATTTCGGCACCTACTTCCCCACTAACCGCGTCTATCTCAACGGCAGGCTCCTTGCCTACCTTCCAGGCGCTATGAACGCGAATGCCTGGCACAGGGCGGCGGCGCCCGTGCCGCCGGGTTTCCTCCGGCCCGGGATCAACACGCTCACATTCGAGTCGTTCCTGCGCTCCGACGGCCGCTACGACGACTACATGGTGAAGTCCGTGGAGCTGCTCTATCATTGATCCCGGCCCGGTCCCCCGCGGCTGCCGATGGGCGGGCCTTCATACCGGAGCGGCGGATACCGGATGCGGCCCCGCACCGTGCGGGTGTCCCGCGCGGTTCCATCGCGCGCCCCGCGGAGGGGCATTTTATCGCTTCCTTCAAGAGGGGCGGACCAACCCGGCCCCCGCCTCCCCCGGGCGTTTCGTGCCCCTAGCGCTTCTTGCATCCGCACCGGCGATATGTTATCTTTATGGTTGGCAATACACGGAGAGACCGGATGTCAAAAGCGATAGTGGTTTCGACGGCGTTGGCGTTCGTTCTCTGCGCGGCTGCCTCCCCATCGGCCGCGAAGGAAGTTGGCCTGCAGCTTTCCGTGCAGAAGGAGACCGTCACGGCGGGCTCGCCGGTCACTGTGAGATGGGAGATCGTCCCGGACGGCGTGAGCACCGTCTCCATCATCCTCGGGGTCATCCGACCCGACGGAGAGATAGAGTGCTACCGCGGCCCGGGCAAGGGTTTCGTCCCCCTCGATACCATCGACTCCGCCCCGCGGGTCGTCACGGGGTTTCCGTTCAACACCGAGCTCAGCGCCGTGCTCGACATCCGCATGCCGGCGGCCTGGCAGAAGGGTACGTATCAGTTCGTCGCGGCGGTGATGGACGGCAAGGAGATCGTGGAGGTGGATTACAGCAACACCTTCTCCGTGGAGTAAGCGCGAAGGCTGAGTGGAAAGAAAACCGGGCATCGCCGATATGCGTTGTCGTCGATGCCCGGTTTTTCCCTATCCGCGCGCCCCGCGCCTCCATCCCGTAATGATGGTGGGCAGGGAAGGATTCGAACCTTCGAAGGCGTGAGCCAGCAGATTTACAGTCTGCCCCCTTTGGCCGCTTGGGTACCTACCCCCACGCGACGGGACCGGGCACGCATGGCGCAGCGGGCAATGAGCGAATATAGAAAACGGGAGAACGACACGCCCCCGCGTTCCTGCACATTATAGCGCAATACGGCCGCGCCGTTCAACCGCGGCGGTGGAGCCGATGATCGGAGTCGAACCGATAACCTGCTGATTACAAATCAGCTGCTCTGCCAGTTGAGCTACATCGGCGCCCGACGCCGCCCGTAATATATCACATGCCGCATCCTCGTTCAATCGGGCCTGGGCATTGGGCCTGGGCATTGATCTATGCTCGCCTCCCGGGGCTCGAAACCCGGCGCGCTGTGTTTCGTGGGTAGCATGGGGCATCCCCCCCTTTCTTCCTCGTGGAAAGTTCCGGGGAGGATACCCAATTTTCTTCTCCTTTTCCCGGCCGTCGCTCCATCTCTTATCGCCTCGCCCTCTTCCCCTATTTGCATAACGGATTGTACGTCGCATGGTATTGACGGCGATTGCCAAACAGGCGACGGTGGATTATAATTTCATGGGTGAAACGGGCTGCCCGGCCCGGGGGGACGAGTGGATACAGACGACTTCGATCGCATCTACAATGATCACGGTCCCCTTGTCTGGTCGATCATTAGGGCGGCAGGGGTGCCGCGGAACGACGCCGAGGACCTGTTCATGCGCTCATGGGAGTCGATCGCGCATGGGATACACCGTTTCTCCGGCAAGTCGAAAATGAGCACCTGGATCGCCGGCATTGTCAGGCATAAATGCATCGATCACCTTCGAAGGAAGAGGCCCGAGTCGGCCGCCGGCCCTGAGGAGCTCGATGGGCTCGTCGGGGCCGAGTTCGTCCGGCCGCGCCCGCGCAGCGAGCATACCCTCACCCCCTACCTCCATGCTGTCGCCGGCGAGGCGCGCGCGCATATCGCCCGGGCCGTCGCCGCCCTCCCCGCTCTCCAGAGGACGATCTTCACGCTGTGGATGGAGGGATTCGACTACGCGACCATAGCGAGTGTGGCGAACCGTACGGGGACCGGGCACGTCGACAGGAGCGGCATCGGCGTCACCCTCCTTCGGGCGAGGGCCTCCATCCGCGGGCTCCTCCACAAGGCGGGGATACGCGGAATCGAAGATCTGTTGTAACTATTTCCGGTTTCCTGCGACTAATATAGTGGGAACGGGATGCTGTCGAACGGGGGCGCTGAAAGCGCTGTGATCCGATGAAATGCCTCACGCTGCTGCAGGTCAGGGATTACGCGGACGGCGAGCTCGTCCACGGGGAGAAGCGAAAAGTCGAGGAACACCTCGCGTCCTGCCCGGCGTGCCGTGCCCTCCTTGAGAAGATGGGGCGCTTCGACGCGGTGATCCGCGCCTCTTCCTCGCCGCCATTCGGGCGCCCCCCCCGGGCGGATCCCGAGTGCCCCGGGGCGGAGGCAATCGCCGCCTTAATGGAGGATGGAATCGAGGCCGCGGACGAACGCGCGCGGGTCGCCGCGCACGTCGCCGGCTGCCCCGCCTGCGCCGTCAAGGCGGCGGAAGCGATGGAGACATCGCGCCTCGTCGAGCGCCTTGAGGCGCGCGGCTTGGAATCGCCGCCCGGCACTCTCGTCGAGACGGTGCGCGCGAATGTGCGCGCGAATGTACGCCCGGAAGCGCCCGCTATGCTGGGGGAGATCGTCGCCTCGATACGGGAATTGATCGATCGTTTCGCGTCATGGGCCGGCGGCGCCCCTGCTTCGGCCGCCGCCGTGGTCGCCGAGACGTACGCCGACTTTACCGCCGATCGCCCGACCCCCGTCCCGCCGGCGGCCGAAAAGGGAGCGAAGCCGCCGTCCCCCCGAACGCGGGCGAAAGCGCCCAGGGGCGGGAAAGGCCGCCGCTTGTCCGAACGAACGCCGACGGCGCCACCTCGACCGCCCGAGTGGAGCCGGTGGGCGCTCGAGCGCACTTTCCTCCGGGAAGACCTGGCGATCCTTGTGTCTCTCGCCGCGAACGAGCGCCGGACGGTCGAGTGCACGGTCCGCCTAACGGACCGCTCAGGGAAACCGGTCGCCGCCGTGCCGGTCGAAATGAGGAAAGGAACCGCCACCCTGAGCGCCGAGCCGACGGGGATCGGTGGGGAGGCGTTGTTTAGGGACCTCGTCTCCGGGCAGTACCATTTCCTCATCCGCCGCGGCGGCGGGGCGAGGATCGGCGTGACGCTTCATTGATGGGCGGCGCGGGGTGGCGTTCTACGCCGCGGCGGCCCTGAAAATATTCTTCGAGGATCGCCCGGTGATCGAAGGCGATATCCGAGGGCAGCTCGCCGCGCGTGAAGGATCCGACCTCCGCGGCGTCCGAGCCGGCCGCCGGGTCCCCTTCCGCCTCGGCGGTATAGACGGCCGAGATCGTGTGGAAACGCGGGTCGCGGGCCGGATCGGAGAAGACGCCGAGGAGCCCCGTCAGCCGCACCCGAAGGCCGGTCTCTTCCTCGGCCTCCCGAACGGCGCACTCCTCCGCCCTCTCGCCGTACTCGACGAAGCCGCCCGGTATCGCCCATCCGTGCGGCGGGTTCCTGCGGCGGACCAGGATAACCGCCTCTTCCCCCTCCTTCACCCGCCTGATGATGATGTCGGCCGTCGGGAACGGGGCGATGCGGACGGGGAACTCCCGCCCGCATCCCGGACAGGTCGCGCCGCCTTTCATGGGATCAGTAGCTCCTGGGACGCCTGAGCCGCGGCTTGGCCCGGACCGGCGTCGGGGTCGCTTCAGGCAGGGGCGTGGGAAGACCAAGGGCCAGGGCGACCTCCGGGATCGTCTTGCCATCCGGCCTCAGGGCGATATAGCGCGTGAACGCATCGACGGCCGCCGGCCTATCCTTGAGGTAATCGAAATAGATGAGCCCCATGTCGAGCCACGCCTCCGCGAGCCGCGGGTCCAGCCCGACCGCCTTCCTGTACTCCTCCACGGCGCCCGTGTAATCCATGCGCAGCGCAAGGAGCGTGGCGAGGTTGTTATGAAGGGCGGCGTAGCCGGGATACGCCCTGACCCCATCCTCGGCCGCCTCGACAGCGGCGTCCAGCTTCTCCTGCCGTTGGCAGGCCAAGGCGAGGGCGTTGTGCAGCAGAGGGGTTCCGGCGCCTGCGGCGATGGCCGCGCGGTAGATCTCCTCGGCCTCCCGCCACGCACCGCGTTTCTCGCACGCCTCGGCAAGGCGGCGGGCGGCTTCCGCGCACCGATTCCGAGCCCCGGGAGTGAATCCGGCGCGTATATGCTCCGCTGCGTCGCGGAGCCGGCCCTCTTCGATAAGCAGGTCGGCGAGGGTGCAACCGCTGGTTGTCGGCAGGGACGGAAAAGGCTACCCTCTTGGTGTTCACCACCAAAACGGGCACGTGGCATAGCGCCATGGCCCAAGGAGGGTAGCCAGATGGATATTCGGCCACACGATGAGAGGGACCTTCCAGGAGAGCTTGAGAAGCAAGTCCTGAATCTTGCCCAGCAGATGTGGCAAGCGATCATGGCAGATGGCTGTTCGCCGGCACAGGCCGAAGAACGGGTGGTCGAACTCAGTCGAACCGTGGGGCGCGAAGTGCTGTCCGAAGGTCTGTCGGAGCGCTACGGCAAGCAGCAGGGCCGCTACCGGGCGTGCCCGTGCGGAGAGCAACAGCGGTTTGAAGGGTATCGGGCGCGGCAGGTGATGACGATGCTGGGGGCGGTGACGTACCGCCGCGCGTACTACCGTTGCGCTTCGTGCAAGGCCACCCACTACGCTGGCGAAGAGGCCCTGGGTCTGGAAGGCAGCAGCTTCAGTCTGCCCGCTCAGGAAGCGATCGCCCTGGTCAGCAGCGAGCTGCCCTTCCAACGGACGCAGGTGCTTCTGGGTCGGCTCAATGGCATCGCGGTGAGCATTAGCCACGCCGAGAACGTGTCGCGGGTGCATGGCGAACGTATCCAGGAGGCGCTTTCCCGAGAGCGGGAGCAATTGTTCGAGGGCGACTTGAGTTACCTGCCGTCGGAACGGGAGCATCGGCTGTATGTCACCCTGGATGCCACGAAAACGCGATTTCGCGATGACTGGCATGAGACTCGCGTGGGGGCAGTGTACAATGTCAAGCCCGGTCGCGACCGCTTGGATGAGCCGGACCGGACGACATATGTGGCGATGACGGCGGCCGCAGGCCTGGAAGATTTCGGCCGGTCTCTATACCAAGAAGCGGCCCGCCGCGGCGTTGACCATGCCGCCCAAGTGGTGGTGGTGGCCGACGGCGCGAACTCTCGCTTCGGCCGGGCCCTCGGCACCGCTCGCAACCGGTCCTACCCGCAGGGCATGGCGATCCGGACGTACTACGAGAGCCCCCTGCACGACGAGCCCTGGATCGAGAGCTGTCTCGACGTCCGGGACCGCAACGGCTCGTCGCTGCCGGGCTACGGGTGGATCTTCCCCGTGGGCAACGGCACCGTCAACGTCGGCATCGGCCTGCTGTCCACCTTCCGGGACTGGCGCGAGGTCAACACCACCCACCTGATGAACGAGTGGGCGGCCACGGCCCCCGCCTACTGGAAGATCGACCCCGATGCCCCGGTGGCCCCGCCCACCGGCGGACGCATCCCCATGGCCGGATCGGTCAACCCGAAGGTCGGCCCCACCTGGGCGGTGGTGGGAGACGCCGCCGGGTCGGTCAACCCGTTCAACGGCGAGGGCATCGAC
>CALLYX010000335.1 GCA_937858775.1 uncultured bacterium
CTCCGGCTCCCCCTCGATCTCCTTGATGCTCGCCCTGACGAGCTTCGCGGTGATCGAACGCGTTCCGACCACGAAACCTGCGAGCAGCGCCTTGTCGCAGAGCATATTGATCAGGCGGGGGATCCCGCCCGAGTAGTCGCAGATGAGATCGACCGCCTTCCGGTCGAAGCCGACCATCCCATCCCCCCCCGCCACGGACAACCGATGGCCGATATAGCACGCCACCTCGCCGCGGTGCAGCGGTGAGAGATGGAAGCGGACGGCGATCCGCTGGCGGAGCTGGAGGAGGGATTTCGAGTCAAGCTTCTTTCGGAGCTCCGGCTGACCTACGAGAACGATCTGGAGCAGCTTCTCCTCCGCCGTCTCGAGGTTCGAGAGCATGCGCACCTGCTCGAGTTGGGCGGCGCTCAGGTTCTGGGCCTCGTCGATGATCAGCACCGCGTTGTTCCCCTCGCGCACCTGCTCGATGAGGAAGGAGTTCAGGGCGCGCATGAGGTTCATTCTGCCCCCCCCGGGGACCGGGATTCCGAAATCCTCGATGACGGCGTGCATGAGCTGGAACTCGGTGAGATTGGAGTTGAGGATGAACGCGGTCTTGACGCGCTCGTCGAGGCGCGAGAGGAGGGCGCGGCAGAGGGTGGTCTTCCCCGTGCCGACCTCCCCGGTGATGGCGAGGAAGCCCTTCCGGGCGACGATGCCGTAGTGCAGAAAGCCCAGGGCCTCGCGGTGCTGCGGGCTGGGGAAGAGAAAACTCGGGTCCGCGGTGAGCTTGAACGGGTGCTTCTTGAATCCGTAATGTTCGAGGTACATGGCGTGCCCGCGGCGTGTAGTGCGTGGCGACGGCGCCAGCAAGCCGCATCGCAATTATACCCGGCCCGCCGGGGGCGGCAAGCCGAAATCGGCCGCGGGGGGAGGGGCCGCGGGCGGATCCCCCGGGGGGGAGGGGCGGAGGACGGCGAGCATCTCGTCGTGGATGAGGCCGTTCGTGGCGGCGATCTCCGGCATGAACGGGTCGAAATCCCTCCCCGAGAAGTCACTCGCCCTTCCGCCCGCCTCCCGGAGGATCAGCGCCCCCGCCGCCGTGTCCCACGGCCTGAGCTCCCGCTCCCAGAACCCCTCGAACCGCCCCGCCGCCACGTAGCAGATGTCGAGGGCCGCGGAGCCGTCGCGGCGGATCCCGGGGACGAGGAGCGACATCGCCTCGAATATCCTGAACGTGTCGCCGGGGCGTTCCACCAGCCGGTACGGGAAGCCGGTGCAGAGGAGGCTCCCATCGAGGGCGCGCACGGCCGAGACGCGCAGGGGCGAGCCGTTGAGCGCCGCCCCCTTCCCCTTCTCCGCGGCGAAGAGCTCGTCGTGGAGCGGGTCGTAGACGGCCCCGGCGAGGATCTCCCCCCCACGCATCAAGGCCACCGAGGCGCAGACGCACGGGTAGCCGTGGATGAAGTTGACCGTTCCGTCCATCGGGTCGATGACCCAGAGGTATTCCGAACGCCGGGCGGCCTGGTCGGACTCCTCGGTCAGGATGTCGTGCCCGGGAAAAACCCGGGTGATCTCCCCGATAGCCGCCCGTTCCGCCTCCAGGTCCGTGGCGGTTACCGGGTTCATCCTCGCCTTGTAGGAAACGCCGGTGGCGGCGCCGAAATCGCGCCTGATGACAGCCCCGGCCGCGCGCGCGGCGCGCACCGCCGTGTCGAGATGGCCTTTCATCGCGCGGGCCGCCTCTCCAGCAGCGCGTCGATGAACGGCCCTGGGCTCAGCCCATCGAAGCCGAGGCGCGCGGCGAGCTCCTCCCCGTTCAGCTCCTGGCCGTGGCGCCATAGGGATATGAGGGCCGCCCCGGAGTCCGGATTTTCGAACCAGCGCGCGCCCGCCCTCCGCCGGAGCGCCGCCTCGATCTGCGCCTTGAGGAACCAGGCCCGCAGATAGTCCGCGGCGTAGTAGTAGTCGTCCATGTCGGACAGGTAGCGCGCCGCGTCCTTCTCATCGAGGGGGAAGCCGTACGCCCGGGCCAGGGTCTTCCGGTATATCCCCTTCGGATCGGGCGCCCCGGAGTGAAGCTGGCGCTCGTAGAGGATCTTGGCGGCATAGCGGCGGGCGAAGTAGAGTTTCGAGAAGCGGCGGAACCTCATGTATGCCGCGAGATCCGCGGGCGGGAGCGGGGTGTGCGAAGCGATCCAGGCCGGGTCGTCCATCAACTCCTCGAATAGGAACGCGTACGCCTCCGTCACGGTGTTGTCCCCGAGCTGCGCGAACTCGAACCGGTCGGCGGCCGTGTGGGCGAAATGCTGGGCGTGCCCCATCTCGTGCAGCAGCGCCTCGTAATCCGGGACCCCGCCCGCCGGCTTGATGGTGAGGCGCACGTCCCCGGGGACCTTCAGGGCGAAGCAGGCGGCGCGCGGGTTCTTCTTCGGGAGGGGCTCGTCGTGGATGAGGATGTTTCCCTGCGAGTGCAGGTCTATCCCCATCCCGGAGAGGGTGGAGGAGACGGCCCGCATCGCCCCCCCCGCCGGGAACGACGCCGCGTAACGGTCGAGATGGAAGAGGCGGGGGATATCGCAGCGGCGGAACTCGGACGGGGGGACGCCCATGAACTCGCGGGTCACCTCGCCGAGCAGGGCCGTGTACGCCGGCTCGGTCTCATCGAGGATCCTCTCGCAGTCGCGCGCGAGCGCGTCGAGGGAGAAGGAGCGGAGTTCCTCGCTCAGCGCGTTGTATGAGGCGAAGCCGAGGGAGCGGGCCAGCCCCCCGGCCTTTCTCTCCTTCTCCAGTTGATAGGGCTCGATCAGGGCGAGGACGGCCAGGGCGGCGTCTGAGATCCGCTGGCGCCTGGCGCGGTCCGGCTCGACGGCGAGGAGGAGGGCGAGCTGCGGGTACGGGACCTTCGCCCCGTCGAGCGCCGCCTCCCCGCCGGACTCCGCGTTGCGTATCCGGTCGTTCAGGGGGGCGACGGCCCTGTCGACGCATTCCGATAGGAGATGGCGCTTGAAGTAGCGGAGGGCCTTCTTATCGCGCGGGTCCCGGGCCTCACCGATCGCCCGCTCGACAGCCGCGATCGCGCCCTGGCTGAACAGTCTCTCGTGTCCCGCGTACG
>CALLYX010000336.1 GCA_937858775.1 uncultured bacterium
CGCAAGATCCGCGCGGCGCCCACCCGATCTCCGCGCGGATCTTGCGGGCATCGATCGCATAGCGCCGGTCGTGCCCGGGGCGGTCGGTCACGTAGGTGATCAGCGCGCGGTGGCCGCCGGCGCGCGGGCGCAGCGCGTCCAGCGTGTCGCAAAGGGCGTGCACGACCTCGAGGTTGCGCATCTCCGCATTGCCGCCGATGTTGTAGACCTCGCCCGGCCGTCCCTTCGCGAGCACCATGCGGATCGCCTCGCAATGGTCGCCCACGTAGAGCCAGTCGCGCACCTGCTGGCCATCGCCGTAGACGGGAAGCGCCTTGCCTTCGAGCGCGTTGGCGATCATCAGGGGAATGAGCTTCTCGGGAAACTGGAAGGGGCCGTAGTTGTTGGAACAGTTGGTGGTGAGCACCGGCAGGCCGTAGGTGTGGTGGTAGGCGCGCACCAGGTGGTCGCTCGCGGCCTTGGAGGCCGAATAGGGGCTGTTGGGCGCGTAGGCCGTGGTCTCGGAGAACGCGGGATCGGTCGCGGCGAGCGAGCCGTAGAGCGTGACCCTGAACGCCGGCGCGCCGGGATGGTGCGCCTTGAACGACTCGGCGGCGCGGGCGGGGCCTATGGTGTGGCTGCTCGACGGGCCGCGCCCCACCCTGTAGAGTTCGCGGATGGATTCCATGGCCGTTATACCTGGACTCGCCCGGGATGTGACGGCGCGGCGAATACCGCCCACGCGGCCGATCCCACCTCCGACCCGGCGCGCCGGAAAGGAATCTTAGCACCCCACCCCCGCGCAGACAAGGCCGAAACCGGGCGTTCCGCATCCGGCGCGCAGGCCGGAACCCGCCTTCGAACCGCGGACGGGATGCCCCCGTCCGCGCGGCGGCGCCACGCGGGGCTGTTCGCCCGCGCGCGCTGATGTTACACTCTCCGCATGAAGCCGGCCGCGAAGGAGATCGCCTCCATCGGGATACTCCTCCTCCTTCTCTCCGCCGTACTCCCGCCGCGGGCGCTCGGGCCCGGGAATCTCGTCGCCACGCGCTTCAGCGACGCGATAACGCAATACCTCCCGCACCAGCTCTTCGCGAGGCAGTGCGTCATGGAGGACCGCCGGCCGCCCTTCTGGAACCCGTACGAGTGCGCAGGCACGCCGGCGTTTCCCAACCCGCTCTAACCCGCCCTCTCCCTCCC
>CALLYX010000337.1 GCA_937858775.1 uncultured bacterium
ACCCAAGGGTCGGAGAGGTGCCAGTAGTTCACGCACCAGTAGACCATGCCCGTCGCCCCCATCCTACGGCAGATCCATGGCAGCACCCTCGTCTCGACCGAGGGTGAATCGAGGATGATCGTCGGGAACGGACGCGTCGGGCTCGCCACGTAGAGCCAGACCTCCTTCCCCCTCCCCTTGAAGCGGCGGGCCGCCTCGGGGTCGAAGTCGTTGATGCGGACGCACCAGATATCCACATCCGGATAGCCATCCTCCGGCGGGCAGGTGAGCATGAAGCGGATGCCCGGGTCCCCCTCGTGGATGAGGCGCGAAAGCCCCTTCACCCCGCGGTAGCTCTCGTCGATGATGTAGGTGTAAGCGCGCCCGATCCAGCCGCGTTCCCTCAGGTGCGCCCCGTAAGCCGCGAAGACGCCGCGGACGGCGTCGGGGCCCGTAAATCCGTACCAGCCGTCGGACCAGATCCCATCCTCCGGGGAGACCCGCGCCTCGGCGGCGATGCCGAAATCCGTCTGCCCCGAGGCGAGGTACTCCTCCACCCTCCGGTCGAACGCCTCGAAGTCGAGCCGCCATCCGTGCGGCCCGGCGGATAGGAGCGCCGGGTTCCCGACGTTGTGGATCGGGGAAATGCGATGGGCGAGCATGTCCATGTAGAAGGCGCGGCAGACGGCTTCCGTCCTGGCCCGCCACTCCGGATCCGATTCCTCCCCCCGCCTAGGGTAATACCTGCGGACGAGGTATTCGTAGAAGTCAAAGCCGGTCTTGAGCGACGGGGTCCCCGGCAGGGTGAATCCCCATACGCGAAGCCCGATCTCGATCTCCGTCCGCGGGGCCCCCTCCGGCGCGATCTCGATCCGTCCCCGGTAGTCGCCGGGCGGCGCCGCCGGGGGGACGGCGACCGTGACCCAGAGCGGCTGCACGCGCCCGGCCGGAACGTCGACCCCCTTGTCGCCGAGCGGCAGGAGCGGGTCCGGCCACGGCCCCGTCCTCGATACGTTGTAGTACGGTCTCCGTGTGTTCACGTACCCTACGACGCGAACGACGATCCCCTCCGCCCCGATCACGCCGGGGCCGCGAAGATCCCCCGCGGTGGCGCGCACCCCCTTGAGCGGTTCAGCGCCCGGGACAAGAACGAGCTGGAACGACTCGCGCTCGTTACGCGCCGCTGAGAGACGCACCCGGTCTATGACGGGCCCCCGAAA
>CALLYX010000338.1 GCA_937858775.1 uncultured bacterium
ACATGCAGGACAGGCATCTTCACGCCCCGCCTCGCGAGCTGGTCTTCAAGCTGGAGCATGCATCCGGGGCAGGCGGTCGCAACGAGATCCGCGCCGCTCGAGAGTATCGACTCCACTTTCGCCCCGCCGAGGGCGCAGGAAAGGTCGTAGTGCGCGAGGCTGAACGTCCCCCCCAGGCCGCAACAGCTGCCGGCGCGCTCCATCTCGACGTACCCGGCGCTCTGGCGCAGGATCTCCCGCGGGGGCTCCTCCACCCCCCTCCCCCACCGCAGGTGGCACGGGTCGTGGTACGTCGCCGTCTCGCCGATCGGGAGGTTGCTGTAGCCGAGGCGGGTATGAATGAACTCCGTGATATCCATGACCTTCGCGGCGCACGACTCGGCGCCGGGGAGGAGCCGCGGATAGCGCCGCTGGACGGTCAGGGCGCACGAGGCGCAGCCGAAAACGACCGCGTCCACCTTGTCGGCCTCGAGGCACTCGAGATTGCGCGCGGCCAGCGCGCGCGCCGCCTCCGCGTCGCCCCCGGCGAGCACCGGGGCCCCGCAGCAGAGCTGGGCCCTCGGCACGATCACGTCCACCCCGTGGAAGGCGAGGATTCTCATGATGGAGGCCGCGGTCTCGGGGTAGACGTAGTTGAGGAGGCATCCTAGGAAGAGGGAGACCTTGATCTCGCCGCGCCCCTTGCTCATCTCCGGGAGCACCCGGAGGGCCGGCCGCCTTGCGATCGGCGGGATGTGGCGCCGCCCGCCATAGAGGAGGGGGAGGTGGCGGAGTGGCGGGCGGCCGCTCCTGCGGAAGAATCGCTGCGAGAAGCGTGCGAGGCGCATCAGCGCGTCGTAGCGCCGGCGGACGGGGAGGACGCGCCTGAAGATCCACCGCGCGGGAAGGGGGACGCCGCGGCGGCTGGCCGCCATCTCCCGCAGGTACTGGACGACCAGGTCGACCTTGACCCCGCTCGGGCACGCCTCCACGCACCGCATGCAGCCGTAACAGCCCTCGATGATCCCTCTCGCGCGCGGGGTGAGCTCCGCCCTCCCGTCGAGAAGCGCCTCCGCGAGGTTGATGCGGCCGCGGGCGACATTCGTCTCGTCCCCGCTCGCGAGGAACGTCGGGCAGACGGCGCGGCACTTCCCGCACCGCGCGCAGCGGGCGATCTCTTTGCGGATCTCGTCCATCGGCGGGCTATCGGCATCCATGGCGGCCCTTTGGGCGCCGAGGGCGGGGCGCCGCCGGGATGGATTCCGTCCCCGGCTCGCCCGCCCCCGCTACCCCTCGAATATCTTGCCCGGGTTCAGGATGCCGTTCGGATCGAGAAGGCGCTTGATGGACCGCATCAGGGCCGTTTCCCTCTCCCCCACCTCCCAGCGGAGGAATCGGGCCTTCGCGGTGCCGATCCCGTGCTCCCCCGATATGCTCCCCCCCATGTCGAGCACCATCCTGAACAGCTCCTCGACGGCCCGCTCGGCCCTCATCCCCTCCCCGGCGTCCTCGCGGTCGTAGAGGATGTTGACGTGGATATTCCCGTCGCCGGCGTGCCCGAAGCAGGCCACGGCGACGCGGTTCCTCTCCGCGATCTGCGCCGCCCCGCGGAACAGGTCCAGGAGCCGGCCCAGGGGGACGCAGACGTCCTCGTTCAGCTTGGACGGGCTCACGTTGTAGAGGGATGGGGAGACCGCGCGGCGGATCTCCCACAGGAGATTGGCCTCCGCCCGCGTGCGGGTGAGCTCGACGGAAATGGCGGAGGAGGAGGCGAAAAGGTCGGCCATCCGCCCCGCGTCGCGCGCCGCCCCCTCCTCGGACCCGTCCGACTCCGCGAGAAGAATCGCGCGCGTACCCGGCGGGATCCCGAAAGGCTTGTAGGCGGAGACGCACCGGATGGTCATCTCGTCGAGGATCTCGAGCGTCCTCGGCACGATCCCAGCCGCCCGGACTTCGCCCGCGGCGCCGACGGCGTCCTCGATCCGTGAAAAAAACGCCATGACGGCGCGCACGCTCCGCGGCAGGGGGATCAGGCGCAGCGTCGCGCCGGTGAAGACGCACAATGTCCCCTCCGAGCCGACCAGCAGGCGCCCGATATCGTAGCCGACGACGCTCTTCATCGTGCGGCTCCCCGTGCGGATGATCTCGCCCGTCGGGAGGACCGCCTCGACGGAGAGGACGTAATCCCGCGTCACGCCGTATTTCACGCAGTGAAGCCCGCCCGCGCACTCCGCCAGCGTGCCGCCGACGGTGCAGAAGTCGCTGCTGGCGGGGTCGGGGGGGTAGAAAAGACCCTCGCGCTCGACGCGGGCCTGGAGGTCGGAAAGGACCACGCCCGGCTCAGCCACGGCGATCATGTCGTCCCTCGATACGGAGATGATCCGGTTCATCCGCGTCATCTCGAGGAGGATCCCCCCCTTCAGGGGGGTGGCCCCGCCGGTGAGCCCGGTGCCGGCCCCGCGCGGGTAGACGGGGACCCCGCGCTCGTTGGCGAGGAGGAGGATGCGCGACACCTCCTCGGCGCTGCCGGGCCTGACCACGACATCGGGGAGCGCCCGCTCTTTCATGGCGTCGACGCCGTAGCAGATGCGGTCTTCTTCAGCCGCCGAGAGATGCCCCCTGCCGACGATGGCCGCCAATGCCGGAATGATTTTTTCAGACGGGTTCATTCGATGGCCCCGCGCGCCCGCTGTGCGGAACGCGCACCCTATACTATCATCGCCCGGGGGGGGCTTCAACGCGCATCGAAACGCCCGAAACGCGCCGAAGGCGCGGGGCGGCCCCCGGAACGGGGGATCTCGGCCTTGCCGGAATCGGCATGCGATTGCCTCGCTGTTGCGACGCCGCGGATATCCATGGCATGACTGGGGGGGATCCGCTACACTCTGCCCGTCCCCGGAGCGGCGCATGACCTTCATCAAGAGAGGCCCGGATCTCGCGGAGAGGATGGAGATCCTCTCCCGCGACTCGCGCTACGACCTGGCGTGCGCCTGCGCCCCCCGCCGCGACGAGCACCGCCGGCGCTCCGGGGACGGCAAGTGGATCTACCCGGTGAGCCTCCCCGGCGGCGGATCGACGTTCCTCTTCAAGGTCCTCCTGTCGAACGCCTGCGTCAACAATTGCGCCTACTGCCCCCTCCGCGCGGGGGCCGACACGAGGCGCTGCGCCCTCTCCCCCAAAGAGCTCGCCGGGGCGTTCCTCGCCCACCATCGCGCCGGGAGGGTGGGCGGCCTCTTCCTGAGC
>CALLYX010000339.1 GCA_937858775.1 uncultured bacterium
AAGCTCGCGACTGCGGCGCCTGTACGCTAAACCGCTGATCTAGTTGATGGGACGCCCGCTGTTATCATCGCAGTTGGCGAACTACGCGGAGCTTGGACTGGATCGGGCAGTGATCGTCGCCAACCCGGAGAACGAAGCGCAGATGCGGGCGTATGTGGCTTCGCTGACGGGCACGCAGGTGGATGTGGTCGTGCAGCGCGAGCCGCGCGGCATGGGCGATGCCCTGCTCCAGCTTGAGGGGTACCTGGCGGCCAATGGCAACCAGACCCTCTACGTCACCCAGGTGCACGACCTGACCGACGTGCTGCTCCACCAGCGGATGCTGACCGAGTATCAGTCGGAGATGGCGTTCTCCTACCTGGCTGGCTACCGCGTCAAGGAGTATTTCCCCGGCGGCTACCTGGAAGTAGGCCCGGAGGGGCGCATCCTCAACGTGATCGAGAAGCCGGGCGCGGGCAACGAGCCAAGCGACCTGGTCAGCATCGTCGCCCACATTCACTCCGACGCGGCGCTGCTGCTGGAGGCTATCCGCGCCGAATACGCCCGGCCCGACAAGACCGACGACCACTACGAGCGGGCGATGGCCCGCCTGATGCAGGAGCACATCTTCCGCGTGGTGCCCTACGATGGCCCCTGGCAGGCGCTCAAGTTCCCCTGGCACGTGCTCGACGTGATGGACGCTTTCCTGGGCCAGATTGACAGCCAGTCCATCGCGCCGGACGCCTTCATCGAGGACGGCGTGCTGGTCAAGGGAAATGTGATCATCGAATCCGGGGCACGGCTGTTTCACGGGGCGACGGTCGTCGGCCCGGCCTACATCGGCAAGGGCGCAATTGTCGGCAATGGGGCGCTGGTGCGCGGCTCGATGATCGGCGCGGGGGCGGTGGTTGGCTTCGCCACCGAAGTGGCGCGCAGCTACCTGGCCGACCGCGCGCACACGCACGCCTGCCAGGTGCTCGATTCCGTGCTCGACGAGGACGTGAACTTCTCGGCGACGTGCACCACTGCCAACCTGCGCATTGACCAGGGGCCGGTCTGGTCAGCGGTCAAGGGGCAGCGCATGGACACCGGGCGCACCAAGCTGGGGCTGATCGCCGGCAAGCGTGCCTTCATCGGCGTGAACGTGATGACCATGCCTGGCGTCAAGATCGGGCGCGACGCGGAGATCGGCCCGACGACCGTCGTGCGTGAGGATGTGCCGGACGGCACGCGCGTGTGGGTCGAGCAGACGTTGGGCCGCAGCGCGCCCAAGGATGCGAGGGTGTAGCGAGCGATTACCGACTTCCGAAGTCTCCGTAAGACTTCGGAAGTCTTTTGTTGGAGGAAGTGAGTCATGGTGGATGCGAGCCTGTTCAAACGCTACGACATTCGCGGCGAGGTGAGCCGCGCGCTGACCGAAGACGCCGCCGAGCAGATCGGGCGGGCGTTCGGCACGTACCTGGCGCGCGCGGGCGTGATCCAGGCCGTGATCGGGCACGACAACCGCCTTAGCTCGCGCGGGCTGGCCGACGCCGCCATTCGCGGGCTGGTCGCTGCTGGCTGCCAGGTGACGGACATCGGGCGGGCGGCGACGCCGGTCGTCTACTGGTGCGCGGTGGAGACGGGCGACGTCGGCGGGCTGATGGTCACCGGCAGCCATCTCAAGCCGGCCATGAACGGCTTCAAGCTGTCCATCGGCAAGCGCAACCTCTACGGCGAGCAGATTCAGGCGCTGCGCCGGATGATCGAGGCGGGCGACTTCGCCAGCGGGCAGGGGAGCGCCCGCTGCGACGACGAGGCCAACGCCCGCTACCTGGCCATGGCCGAGTCCCGCCTGCACCACGCCGGCCCGCTGACCATCGTCGTGGACGCGGGGAACGGCATGGGCGGCGTCTACGCCGTGCCGCTGCTGGAGGCGCTCGGCCACACGGTGATCCCGCTCCCGGCCGCGCTCCCTCAATCCCTCGACCACGCCGGCGCGGTCCGCGTCGGTGCGGTTGCGGGAGAGCTTGAACCGGCCCACCACATCGGTGATCTCGAGCTCCACCCCGACGATCCCCCTCAGCATGGCCGCCATGAAGTCCTTCGGCGCCTCGGCACGGGACCAGGGGCCTCGGTGGGCATCTGCCGCGTCCGGCACGTCGGTCAAGCGGTCGGCGTCGAGCGCGGTGGCGACGTTGAAGCCGTTCACCGACACGGTGGTGCCGGCCTCGGTGCCGAGGCCGATCGTGTAGACGCCACTGTTCGCGTAGCGGTGTTCGCCCGCGACGGTGCCCGATCCTGTGGCCTCCGAAGGCGAAGCCACGGTCGTCATGCCGTCGCCCCAGGACCAGATCGCGGTGTGCCGGTCGAGTGCGCCGGGATCGGCGAAGGTCGCCCGCACGAGGACGGCGTTGTCGCGCGCCACCGGGACGATCGGCCCCGCAACCGGGAGGATCGTCGGCGCGACGTTCGCCACCGAGCACGATCATGACGGCCTGACCACCGACGTCGGTCACACCGACCAGACCTACCTCGTCGATCACAACGGCGACGTCATCGTCACCTGGACTGCCGAGATGACGAGCGACGACCTCGAGCATGACCTGCGGATCCTGCTCGACGAGTTCACCACGCCCGGCGTCTCGTTCCTGACTGCACACATCCACGCCACTCTGGGTGTGGTTGTATCTGCCTCACACAATCCCTATTGGGACAACGGCATCAAGATCTTCGGCGCCGGTGGTCACAAGCTGGACGACGCCACCGAGGACCGCATCGCCGAGCTCGTCCGCGAGGCGGCCCTGGTGGGCGTGCGTGACGAGCTTTGTCGCTATGCGGAAGATCGGGGGGGACCCGGCCTTGAAATGAACGTCGGAGGCCCCGCGCGCCACCGCCTCCTTCAGGACCGCCGACAGATCGAACATCCCCCCCTCCCGCCGGCCGGCGCTCGCGGCGGCCGTCAGAACAGCTTCTCGATGCAATGGCGGAGCCGCTCCTTCTGCTCCCCGTTGAGGCCCACGAAATAGGCGGCCATGTCGTACGCGTCGCGCCGGGGGAGCCGCTCGCAACCGACCACGATCGCGCTGCAATGGAGCGCCTCGTGGCCTTCCGTCGACGGGCCGGTCGGGTGGGGGGGCAGCACGAGGTTCACGGCGATCTCGTGGAAGAGCGGGATGGATCGGTCGGTCTGGAAACAGATGCCGTTCTTGCTCAGGTGGATGCTCCGCCCGAGGACCTTGAAATTCGCCGAGCGCACGCTGAACCCCTTATCTCCGAAACTCCGGGAGGAAAAGACCCTCCCGGGATCGTACCGCCGCCCCGCCGCGGCGCCCTTCGGACACCTCGCCGGGAGCCTACCCTGGACAAGATTGCGCAGCTCGTGCCGGTCGGCGGACGCGAGCCCGGTGAAGAAGAGCGCTATCCCGTACTGCCGGCGCTCCGGGGCCGACTCCTCGGGCCTGTTCCGGACGACGATACCGCGGCAACGGATCTTCTTCTCCGCCTCCCGGCCTGCGGCTCCCCTCTCGGGGATGGTGAGGGTGAGGTCGACCTTGGAGTTGAGCGGGACGAACTTGTCGACGGTGCAGTAGGCCCCCGAGGAACTGATGTTATCCGTGCGGGCCTCGAAGGTTTTCTTGTCTTTCTTGATCCTGAGAGGCAACCCGACGTTCGCCCTCGGCGCCCGTCTGCGCTCCGCCGCCGAATCGCGCGCGCCCTTGCCGTGCTTCATTTCGTGCTCCTTAACATGACTATATATCATTTCCCGGCGGCGTAGTCAATCTCCCAAGCGCGCCTTCAGCTCCTCTTTCACGATCTTTCCCGCCGCGTTTCTGGGGAGCCTGTCCAGGATCACGATCGTGTGGGGGATCTTGTATCCGGCCAGCCACTGCCGGCACCAGGCGACAAGCCCCTGCGCCCCCCCCGCCCCCTCCCCCCGGAGCGAGACGAAGGCGACCGGAACCTCGCCGCGGTGCTTGTCGCGCCTCCCCACGACAGCCGCCTCCGCCACCCCCGGGTGCCGGTACAGGACCTCCTCTATCTCCCGCGGGTAGACATTCATGCCGTGGAAGAGGATCATATCCTTCTTCCTGTCGAGGATCGATAGGTAGCCGTCCCCGTCGATGGCGCCGATGTCGCCGGTGAAAAGCCATCCGTCCCGGATCGTCTCCTTCGTCTCGCGCGGGCGGTTCAGGTACCCGCGCATCACGTTCGGCCCGCGCACCGCGACCTCCCCCGCCGCGCCGGCGGGAAGCGGCTCTCCGCCCCCCGAGAAGATCCCCACCTCTACGCCGGGGATCGGCAGCCCGACCGTTCCCGGCTTCCGGACCCCGTCGAGGGGATTGATCGAGACGACCGGCGAGGTCTCGGAGAGCCCGTACCCCTCGAGGAGCGGTACGCGTATGCGCCGCTCGAACTCCTTGAGCGTCGCCGCGGAGAGGGGGGCGGAGCCGGAGATGCACATCCGCAGCCGCAGCAGCGGCCTCGCCCACCACGGGATGCCGCGCTGCGCCATCATGTCGTAGAAGTGCGGGATCCCGATGAAGATCGTCGCCCGATGGAAGACCATGGCCCGCACGAAGCGCGCGAGCGACTTCAGGCGTGCCGGGGCGATGGCGCCCGCCCCGACGCTGAGCGGCATCAGGATGCAGGCGGTGAGCGTGAAGGAGTGGAACATCGGGATAAAGAACGCCACGCGGTCTTTCGCGCCTATCCTGATGGCCCTCCCGGAGGCGGCGACGTTCGAGAGGAGGTTGCCGTGCGTCAGCATCGCCCCCTTGGGCCGCCCGGTGGTCCCGGAGGTGTAGATGATGACGGCGAGGTCCTCCCTCCCGACGGGCAGCCCCGGATCGTCTGCGGGGGCGCCGCGGACGAGCTCGCGATGGAGCCGGGTATCGCCCCCGAGATCCTCGAGCCCGACGGTCACGAGCGCGCGCAGGGAGGGGGTATCCCCCGAAAAGGCCCTCACCGCGGGGGCGAAGCCGTCGCCGCTCACCAGGACGCGCGCCCCCGAGTCGGCCACTATGTACCGGAGTTCCGGGGCGGTGAGGAAGGTGTTCAGGGGAATGACGGCCGCGCCGGCCTTGAAGGCGCCGAGGGCGGCGGCGACGAAATGCACGCCGTTCGGGAGCAGGATCGCCACGCCTTCGCCCGGCCTGACGCCCAGCGTTTCGCGGAGCGCGTGCGCCCAGGCGTTGGCCATCCGGTTCAGGGGGGCGTACCGGGTGACGGAGTCGTCTATGAAGAAGGCGGGCCGGCCCGGATGTAGACGCGCGCTCTCCTCAACCATCCCGCCCAGGCTGCTGCACCGTTCCGTCCGGGCCATCGGGTCCCTGGGGGGCATGGGGGAAAATTCCGCTCGGGATCAATCGTCCAGCACGACCTTGCCCCATGGCCGCCAGAGCGCCGAATGCATCGAGGCGGCCTCTGCGCCGTCATAGGCCAGGGATACGCGCCAGCTCGCGATATCCCCGTTCTCGGCGTTCTGGGCGCCCAGGTTCTTCCAGACGTACTTGTGCCGCCCGACGGGTAGATCCTCGTACACCTTCTTTGTGGAGTGCACCTCGTTCCCCTTGAGGTACATATACTCGAAGGCGAGCGTCAGGGGGCGCGGCAGGGTCTTCTCGGGTCCTTTCACGTCGAACACGACCACGTACTCCTCCCCCTGTTTCTCCGGGGGGAGGAATCTCGCCTCGTAGCGCCACTTCTCGATGCCGCCGAGGCCGGTGAACTTTCCGCCGCTCCGGCTCCCACCCGAGTTGATCCCCCGGTTCTGCACGAGCCTGGACTGGCCGTCGATAGCCAGGAGCTTGTCCTCCCGCTTCACCGAGGCGATATGGAAGCCCGTCTGGGGCGCCTTGTAGGGCTGCGTGATCGCCGCGCACCCAGCCGCGCACGCCGCCGCGAGAACCGCCGCGGCACGTCCAGCCGATTTCATCGTGGTCCCCCCTCCCCGTGGTCCGCCAGTGGCACGCGCATAGTATAGCCGCTCGCCGCGCCGCGTTCAACCGGGGAATAAACCCCGGGCGGGGGGAGGGCGCCGCGTCCCGCGCCCGCCGCCCGGCGCGCCCCGGCTTCTTCCCGTGCTACCTCTCGGAGAGGACCCCGGCAGCCGCGCCGAAACGGGCGTAGCTCTCGGCGAACTTCCCGCGCAAGGCGGAGAGCAGGTCCCCCGCTCCGAAATCCGGGCAGATGAAGGTGAGCAAAAGGCCGAGCACGAGGATATTCATCAGGTAGATGACGGTGATGGAGAAGAGGTAGCCGTTCTTCTTCACCTCCGCCTGTCCCTTGATCAGGGCCGAGATCGTCAGTATGATGTGGAACGCCCAGGTGAAGCCGATCATGAAGATGAAGCCCTCGGTGAAGCGCTGGGGCTCCCAGAAGAGCCTCCCGGCGAAGTAGAGGCCGATGAGGATGATGGTGTAGACGGGGAAGAAGTACGGGGAGAGGGCGATGAGGAAGTTCCCCTTCGTCCCCTCGACCCTCCCGCCCTTTGCGGAGGCGGAGAAGGCCGTCACCTCCCCGCGGAAGAGGAGAATCCAGAAGGCGTGCGTGAGCTCGTGCCCGAACACATATGTCTTGATCGGCTGCTGGAAAACGGCGAAGATGAGGACGAACGCGGCGAAGCCGGCAAGGAACCAGATCTGGGAGCGGAGAGGGCCGAGGAGGTCGTGGTAGAGCGCCATCGTCGCGCCGGCGCAGGCCGGGACGAGAAGGAGCCCCGCGCAGAACTTGGCCACCCGCAGCAGGAAATGGAGCAGCTTCATCGGCTGAACCCCCGGTGCGCCACAGACTATAGCGCATCGCCCGGCGCCGTTCAACCGCATAAGGCGCGCCGGGCGGCGGGTCCGCGGCGGGGGGCGGCGCGCGCGGCGGTTCGTCAAAACGACAGGGCGGCCGGCCGTCTAGAGGCGAGTGTGGGATAACTAGCCGGCGGCCGCCCTGTACGTTTTCTTCCGGTCCGAGACCCTCGCGGTCATCCCGCCGCCGCGCTGACGCGCACCCCCTTCCGCAGAAACGTCGGTATATCGAGGTTCTCCCCGTCAAGGATCGTCGGCTCCGTGTCCTCGAAATGCTCGTAACTCTTGAAGTCGAGATCGATCAGCGTCTGCTGCGGGACCGCCGCGGCCGGCTGTTCCACGGTCGCCTCCCCGGGCGCCTCGTCCGCGCGCGCGCGCTCCCCGTCAAGGGTGGTCGCCAGGACCGTCACCAGGCGCCTGCCTCTAAAGGCCGGGTCCACCAGGGCGCCGAAGATCACGTGGGCGTTCCTGTTCCCCATCCTGCTTATCGTGGCGGCGGCGTCCTGCACCTCCCGCAGGCCGAGGTCGTCGCCGCCCATGATGCTGATGAGCAGCCCCCGCGCGCGGGAGAGGGCGTCCTGGTCGAAGAGCGGGCTGTCGAGCGCCCGCCGCGCGGCCTCCACGGCGCTCCCGGGCCCCGTGCCGACGGCGTAGCCGAGGGCGGCCCGCCCGCCGCGCGAGACGATGGTGCGCACGTCGGCGAAGTCGAGGTTGATCATGCCGGTCCTGCTGATCAGCCTCACGATGCATTGAACCCCCTCCGCCAGGATATCGTTCGTGAAATCGAACGCCTCCTTCATGGACCCGTTCAGGTCCGCCACCTGGAAGAGCTTGTCGTTGGGGGCCACGATGACCGTGTCCGCATGCTCGTCCACGAGCCGAAGCCCCTCCAGCGCCTGCGCCTTCCTTTTCTGCCCCTCGAAATCAAAAGGGGTGGTGGCGATGCAGACCGTGAGGATATTCCTCTCCCTCGCCATCTGAGCGATCACCGGGACGGCCCCCGTCCCCGTTCCCCCGCCGAGTCCCACCACCAGGAAGAGGAGATCGCACCCGTCGAGAGGCGCCTCGAGGTCGGCCACGGAGTCCATCGCCGCCTGCCGGCCGATGTCGGGGTTTCCCCCCGCCCCGAGCCCGTGCGTGATCTGTTCCCCGATCTGTATCTTGTGAGGGGAGTGCGACATCGCCAGCGCCTGCCGGTCGGTGTTGATCGCCACGTAGTCGATCCGGTCGCCGCCCTCCTTGAGCATCTGATCGAGGGCGTTCGAACCCGCCCCGCCGACCCCGAGAACCCGTATCCTCACCTGCCGCGCCCCTTCCTCCCCCATGACCCCTTCCCCCTCTTTGCGCCTCCGCCGAAACCGTCTTCTCAGAACTTGCTTCCCAGCCACTCGCGGATACGCTCCGCCCCGCGGGCTATGCGTCCCCGCCTCTTGAAGCGCGAGGGCTTCCCC
>CALLYX010000340.1 GCA_937858775.1 uncultured bacterium
TCGCCGGGAAAGCCGAGCGTCTCGTTCGTGCCCCGCCCCGCGAGGAGAATCGAATCGGCGGCGCGGTTGGCGAAAGTGACCTTTCCCCGCTGGTCGGCGACTACGATCCCCTCCCCGAGGAGGTTGAAGACCTTCTCGAGAAGGTCGCGTTCGTGGACAAGCGCTTTCAGGATGCCGGCCAGACGGTCCCTGTCGACCCGGTCGATAAGCGGCAGAACCTTGTCGAGAAAGGGCATGGGCCCCTCCAGGAACGGCGTCAGCGCCCCTTCGCCCCGAGCTCCGCGTCCTCGATCCAGCGGTGCGCCTGCGCGGCGCGGGGGCTTCGCGAGTCGTAGAGGAGATACATGCGGGAGTAGTGCGCCGCGGTCCGGGGGTCCTTCTTGCGTTCGCGGGCGAGCGCGGCGAGGGCGAAATACGCATCGGCGTAGTCGCAGTCGGCGCCGAGCGCCTTCTTGAGGCGCGACTCGGCCTCCGCGTACTGCTTCTTCTTCATGTGGAGGAGCCCCATCTTGAAATGCGCGCGGGCCAGCCCGGGATCCAGGTCCGCGGCCTTCCGGTACGCCTCCATGGCCCGTTCGAAGCGCCCGGCGGCGCCCAGGATGTTGCCCAGCTCATACCAGCCGTCGTAGTTGTCCGGGTCCGCCTTGAGCGCCAGCACGTACTCACGCTCGGCCTCCTCCGGCCTGTTCACGACCTTGTACGCCTTCGCCAGGTTGGCGTGGAGCTCGGCCGAGCCCGGGTTGGTCTTAAGCGCGTCGTCCAGGCATCGGATGCTCTCCTCGGCCCGCCCGTCGATCAGGAGGACCATGCCGAGCCGCGCGAGGGCCTCGGGGTGCTCGCGGTTGATCTCGATCGCCTTCTTGAGGGATTCCTCCGCCCTGGGGCAGTCGCCGGAGATGGCGTAGGCGAGGCCGAGGGCGGAGAGGGTCGAGTAATCGCCCGGCTGCGCCTCCATCGCCCTGCGGATCATCTCCAACCCTTCCTCCCTTCGGCCGCTCTCGGCCAGCACAAGGCCGAGCATCCTGAGCACCTCGGGGGAGGTGGGATTCCTGGCGAGGGCCTCGCGGTAGGCGGCCGTCGCCTCGGGGATATTGCCGGACATGAGCGCCAGGCCGCCGATCGCGCGCAGCTTCTCCGCCTCGATGGGGCACGCCTGCACGGCGCGCCATATCTCCCTGAACATCCCGGCGTACTCCCCCCTATTCCCGAGGAGAAAGGAGAGGCGGTAGCGCGCGGCGGCGTTGGCCGGGTCGAGTTCGATCGCCTTCTTGAACTCGTTTTCCGCGAGCGAGTCGTGCCGGACGCGCATCTGCCGGAGGCCGGCGCGGTAATGCCTGTCGGACCCCGCCCGCGGGGCGGGCGCGGCGGCCGGGGCCTCCGGGCAGGCGCGGAGCGCGGCGATCAGCTCCCCCGCGGCCTCGGCCCTCTTGCCGGACTCGAGGAGCGCCAGGGCCGTCTTATAGCGCGCCCCGGCGTCAGGGGGCGCCGGGGCGGCCTGCACGGGGGCGGGGGCCGCGCAGGCGACGCATGCGGCCGCGATAAGCG
>CALLYX010000341.1 GCA_937858775.1 uncultured bacterium
GAGCTGGGCAGCGTCGGCATGGTCGTCGGCGCCACCGTGGGCGATGCGGTCGAGCGTCTGGGCCTGGACCTGGCCGCGGCGAACGCGCCCCTCTTGGCGCCCGGCGTGGGAGCCCAGGGCGCCAGCGGACAGGACGTCCGCGCGGTCTTCGGCGCCGATCAGCCCCTGTTCAAGGGCAAGCCCTGGTACGTGGACTCGCACGACGGCGGCGCCGACAGCGCGCAGGTCTTCGCGGCCGCCGGTTACCGCTTCCTGCACATCGGGCTGCAGTTCGACGCGCCCGATGCCTCGCTCGAGTGGGCATCGGCGGTGATGCGCCGCTATCCGGGCCTGCCGACGATCATCTCGACGCACGACTACATGAGCAAGGAAGGTGAGCGCGTCGCGAACCCGATGATCGACGGTCACCGCGTCGACCCGATCCACAATACCCCGGAGATGGTCTGGGACAAGCTGATCCGCCGCCACGACCAGGTGTTCCTGGTGCTGTGCGGGCACCAGCACGGCCAGGCGATGCGCGTCGATCAGAACGACGCGGGGCACCAGGTCCACCAAGTGCTGGCCGACTACCAGGATCGCGGCCAGAGCGCGATCGATGCCGGCGTGCAGGCCGCGTACCCGGTGGGCATCGGCGACGGCTGGATGCGGCTGATGCGTTTCGACTTCGGCGGCCCGCGCATCTCGCGCTGGCGTTTTCGCGCGGCCGAGCCGAAGAACGGGCCGTCGAGCAGCATCGCGCCGCTGATGCGCGATCCGGCGCGGCGGGGCGGGGCCTACGCCTGTGACTGAAAAACGGGAGCCCGCGGCCGCGGGCGCGACATTCCGGGACGATCTCGCCGCGCTTCGCGGCCGCATCAGCGCCCTGGCGGCCGGGGTGACGGCCGGGTTCCGGACCGCCATGGAGGGCTTCGACTGGCCGGACGCCCCCAGGATCGATCGGGCGAGGGCGGGGGTCCCGTCCATCGCCAGGGAGTCCGAGGAGATCACCGGCGGGTTGGTCGAGCTCGCCGCGCGCTGCCCCCTTGGGGATCGGGCGCTCGTCGAATCGCCCCTCGGGGTGATCACCCGCCTCGCGCAGATCGGCTCGTGCATCGAGGGGTTCTGCGACGCGGCCGCGGTGAAGATGCGCGAGGGCCTCCTCTTCAGCGACAAGGCGTTGAAGGAGATGGAGGACCTGCACGCGGAGACCGGGTCTCTTCTCGACCGCGCCGTCCTGGCCTTCACCGCCCAGGACGCCGGGCTGTCGCGCAAGGTCGCCGAGCAGGGGCGCGCCGTCGAGCGGATGATCGATAGGATCGGCGACGAGCACGAGAAGCGGCTCGCCTCCGGGAGCTGCGCGGTCAGGAGCTCGGCCCTTTTCCTGGAGCTCCTCGACGCCCTCCGCCGCATCGCCGGACACGCGGTCGGCATGGCGTGCGCCTCCGCCCGCGGGGCGTGCGGCGCATAGCGTCGGGCCCCGCTCATCCCCGGATCGATCTCTTCTTCCAGAGGTAGTAGATCGCGGGATAGACGGCGAGCTCCATGAGGAACGAAACGAATATCCCGCCCACCATCGGGGCGGCGATCCGCTTCGTCACGTCCGCCCCGAGATCGTAGGATTGCGCCCACATGACCGGGAGGAGGCCCAGGAACGTCGTCCCCACGGTCATCATCTTCGGACGGATCCTCTTCACCGCCCCGTGCAGCACGGCCTCCTTCAGGTCGGCGGCGGTGCGCATGAGCCCCCGCCGCTTCATCCCCTCGTAGGAGAGGTCAAGGTAGAGGAGCATGAAGACGCCGGTCTCCGCGTCCACCCCCAGGAGCGCGATGATCCCGGCCCATACCCCGACGCTCATCCGGTAGCCGAGGAGATAGAGGATCCAGACGACGCCGATGAGGGAGAACGGGACGGCGAGGAGCACGATGAACGTCTTGGCGTAGCTCCTCGTGTTCATCTGGATCAGGAGGAAGACGAGGAAGAGGGTGAGCGGCAGGACGACCTTCATCCGCTCCCTCACCCTCTCCATGAACTCGTACTGCCCGCTGAAGAGGAGCGAATAGCCGGGGGGGAGGCGGAGGCCGGATTTCAATATCCCCTTCGCCTCCGCCACGTATCCGCCGAGGTCCCTGCCGGCGACGTCGATGTAGACATATCCCGCGAGGCGGCCGTTCTCGTCCCTGATCATCGACGGGCCGGGGCCAAGGCGGATGTCGGCGATCTGCGCGAGGGGGACGGCGGCCCCGGAGGGGGAGGACACGCGGACCGCCCCCAGCTCCTCCACCTCGTCCCGCCGCTCCCTGGGGTAGCGGACGCTGAGCGGGAATCGCTCCCTCCCCTCGACGGTGAGCGTGATATTCTCGCCCCCGATCGCCGACATCAGCTCCGCCTGGACATCCCCGACGACGAGCCCGTAGCGGGCGAGCCGGTCCCTTTTCAGGTCGATGTCGACGAAATACCCCCCTGATGTCCTCTCGGCGTAGATGCCCCGCGTGCCGGGCACCCCCCCGAGGAGGCGCTCGGCCTCCGCGCCCAGTCCCTCGATCGTGTCGATGTCGTCGCCGAATATCTTGATCCCCACTGGGGTGCGAACGCCCGTGGTGAGCATGTCGATCCGGCCCTTGATCGGCATGGTCCACGCGTTGACCTGGCCGGGGAGCCGCAGCGCGGCGTCCATCCTTGCGATGAGATCCTCTCAGGAGGGCCTGTCGGGCCAGAGGAGGCGGAGGGGGGGGTGCAGGAGGCGGGGAACCGTCCCGGAGTACCAGCGCGGCGAGCGGGGCCACTGCCACTGCGGCCTGAGGACGACGACCGTCTCCATCATGGAGAACGGCGCCGGGTCGGTCGAGGTTTCCGCCCTGCCCGCCTTCCCGAAGACGCGTGAGACCTCCGGAAACGACTTGAGGATGCGGTCTTGGATCCGGAGCAGCCTCGCCGCCTCCGCGACGGATATCCCGGGCGGCGTCGTCGGCATGTAGAGGATCGCCCCCTCGTTCAGCGGGGGCATGAACTCGCTGCCGATCCTGAAGTAAAACGGGACGGTGGCGGCGAAGGCCAGGATCGCCGCGGCGATGACCGTCCGCGGCCTTTCGACGGCGAAGCGCGCCACGGGCCCGTAGGCGCGGAACAGGAACCTGCTGACCGGGTGCCCCTCCTCCGGACGGATCCTCCCGACGAGGATATGGTTCGCCGCCCCGCAGAGCCACCGCGGCCTGAAACGGAAGAAGTCGAGCCTCGTGAAGAGGAACCTCACCGCCGGGTCGAGCGTGATCGCCAGGAGGGCCGCGAAGAACATGGCGAAGTTCTTGGTGAAGGCGAGCGGCTTGAAGAGGCGCCCCTCGTACCCCTCGAGGGTGAAGATCGGGATGAAGGCGACCGCTATCACCAGGAGGGAGTAGAACGACGGCCCCCCGACCTCCTTCATCGCCTCGATGAGGAGGGGGCGGTAATCGCCCCTTCGGCCGGACTCCTCCCAGGAGGAGAGTTTCTTGTGCGCGTTCTCCACGACGACGATCGACGCGTCCACCATCGCCCCGATCGCGATCGCGATGCCGCCGAGGCTCATGACGTTGGCGGTGAGGCCCATGAAATAGATCGGGATGAACGAGAGCATCACCGCGATCGGCAGGGTGATTATCGGGATCAGCGCGGACGGGATGTGGAGCAGGAAGACGAGGATCACCACGGCTACGACCGCCATCTCCTGGAGAAGCTCCTTCCTCAGCGTCCGGACCGCCGCGAGGATCAGGTCGGAGCGGTCGTAGGTGACGACGATTTCCGCCCCTTCCGGGAGGGGGATGGAGCGGAGCCGTTCCTTGACCCGCTCGATGACCCTGAGGGCGTTCTCGCGGTAGCGCATCACCACGATCCCCCCGACGACCTCGCCCTCCCCGTCCAGGTCGGCGACCCCCCTTCTTATGTCGGGGCCGAACTGGACGCGCGCGAGGTTCCCGACCGTCACCGGGACGCCGTTCCCGTCCGACTTGACGACGACCCCCTCGATGTCCCGGATCGACTGTATGTACCCGCGGATGGTGACCATATACTCCCGCCCGGAGAACTCGATCAGCCGCGCCCCCGCCTCGCTGTTCGATCTCCTGAGCGCCCCGACCACGTCGGAGAGCGGTATGCCGTAGGAGCGCAGCGCGTCGGGGTCGACCACCACCTGGTACTGCTTCACGAAGCCGCCGACGGTCGCCACCTCGGCGACGCCCCGTACGGATTGGAGGGCGTATCTGAGGTGCCAGTTTTGAAAGGCGGTCAGGTCCTCGAGGGAGTGCCTCCCGCTCCTGTCGACAAGGGCGTATTCGAAGATCCATCCCACCCCGGTCGCGTCCGGGCCCAGCTCCACCTTCGCGTCGGGGGGGAGCTGCGGTGTGACTTTCGAGAGGTATTCGAGGACCCGGGAGCGGGCCCAGTAGACGTCCGTGCCGTCCTCGAAGACGATATAGACGTAGGAGAACCCGTAATCCGAGAAGCCGCGGATATCCTTGACCCCCGGTGCGCCGAGAAGGGCGGAGACCACGGGGTAGGTGACCTGGTCCTCGACCAGCCGTGGGGGGCGGTCCCACTTCGCGAATATGATGACCTGCGTGTCGGAGAGGTCCGGGATCGCGTCAAGGGGGATCTTCCTGAGCGCGGCCATTCCCGCCAGCACGGCCGCCCCCGCCGTGATGAGGACGATGGCGCGGTTGCGCGCCGAGAATTCGATCGTACGGTCTATGAGGGCGCCCATCACCCCCTCCTACCGTTCCACCCCCGCCGTCCCCGCCCGGCCGCACTCGGCGCCGGCCGCCCCCCCGCAGACGGGCCGGGCGGGGGCCCCCCCCGCGCGGCGGATCCCGAAATCCCCGCGCCAGACGGCGTAAAACACGGGGAGCACGATGAGTGCGAGGGCGAGGGCGGAAATAAGCCCGAATATGATCGGCGCGGTGTAGCGCTTGAGGAACTCCGCCCCGATCCCGGTGGCCCAGATCGCCGGCATGAGGCCCAGGATGTCCGCCGAGCAGGTCATCATCGCGGGCCGCAGGGCGCGCGTCGCCCCGCGGATGATGACCGCATGGAGGTCGTCCATCGTCCTGATCCCCCCCGACTCGCTCGCCTCGCGATAGGCGTCCGTGATGAAGGTGGTGATCAGGGCGCAGAGCGCCGCCCCGATGCCGACCACCTCCATCATCCCGGCCCAAACGGCGATGGACATGTTGAATCCCGACAGCTTGACGCCCCAGACGGCCCCGATCGCAGTGAACGGCATGGCCAGCATGATGAGGGCGGTGGACACGACGGAGTTGAAGTTGAGGTGATAGAGCAGGAAGATCAGGAGAAGGGTCGCCGGGAGGAAGATGCCCAGCCTCCTTTTCACGCGTTCCATGTACTCGTACTGCCCGCTCCATGCGAGGGAGTAGCCGGTCGGGAGCGCGACCATTTCCCCCACCGCCTTCTTGGCGTCCCTGACGTACCCCCCGATATCCCGCCTGGACACGTCCACGTAGACGTAGCCCGAGAGCATGCCGTTTTCGTCCCGGATCATCGCCGGGCCCAGGCTGAGCCTGATATCGGCCAACTGCTCGAGCGGCACCCGGGCGCCCCCCGTTGTCGGGACGAGGATCCGCTTGAGCTTCTCGACGTCGTCGCGAAGCTCGCGCGGGTAGCGCACGTTGGCCGGGTAGCGTTCCCTCCCCTCGATCGTGGTGGTGACGTTCTCCCCCCCCACCGCCGCCATGATCACCATCTCCACTTCGTCGACGCTGAGGCCGTAGCGGGCGAGCCGGTCGCGCTTGAGGTCGAAATCCAGGAAATAGCCGGCGGCGGTCCTCTCCGCGTACGCGCTGCGGGTGCCGGGGACGCCTTTCAGCGCGGTCTCGATACGCTCCCCGACCCGTTCGATCTCCTTCAGGTCCGAGCCGAATATCTTGATGCCGACGGGGGTGCGCACGCCTGTGGTGAGCATGTCGATCCGCGCTTTGATCGGCATGGTCCAGGCGTTGCCCACGCCGGGGAATCGCATCTTCGCATCCATCTCCGCCGTGAGCTCCTCGAACGTGATCGGACGGGTGAGGAACGGGAGCAGCCTCCGCGGAACCCTCCGCCAGCTTTTCCGCGGCTTCAGGATAACGGTCGTCTCCATCATCGAGAAGGGGGCCGGGTCGGTCGAGGATTCGACCCTTCCCGCCTTGCCGAAGACCCGTTCCACCTCGGGGAAGCTCTTCAGGATCCCGTCCTGGGTCTGGAGCAGCCGGGATGTCTCGGTCACGGAGATCCCGGGAAGGGTCGTGGGCATGTACAGGATGCTCCCCTCGTAGAGGGGGGGCATGAACTCCGAGCCCAGCCCGAGGAAGACCGGGACGGTGGCGGCCATGGCAAGAAGAAGCGCCAGGATGGCGGCCCTGCGATGGGAGAGGGCCCAGCGGAGCAGCGCCCTGTAGCGCCGCGCCAGCCAGCGTGCGGCAAAATGCCCCTCCGGCGACCTGCCCTCCGCCCTGCGCAGAAAGATCATGATGAGCGCCGGGACCAGCGTGATGGAGAGCACCGCGCCTGAGAAGACCGTGAATATTTGCGTCGCCGCCATCGGCCTGAAGAGCCGGCCCTCCTGGCCGACGAGACTGAAGAGGGGAAGAAAACCGATGACGGTCACCATAAGGGAGGAGAAGATGGGCGGGCCCACCTCCTGCATCGCCCCGATCATTATCCTCGCGCGCTCGCCGCTGATCCTACCTTCCCGCAGGTCGTTGAGTCTGGTGTGGACGTTTTCCACCAGTACGACGCCGACGTCCACCATGTCCCCGACGGCGAGGATGATGCCCATGATGGACATGATGTTGACCGTGAGGCCCATCCCGAACATGGGGATGAAGGCGACCAGGGCGCCGACGGGCAGGATGACGATCGGCATCATCGCCGACGGCAGGTGGAGGAGGAAGAAGATGATCATGGCGGCGACGATGAGGAAGTCCTCGACGAGGACCTCGGAGATGGTGCGGATCGAGCTTTCGATGAGCCCCGTCCTGTCGTAGGTGGCGACAATCTTCACCCCCTTGGGAAGGCCCGGCTCGATCTCCCTCAACTTCTCCTTGACCCTGTCGATGACCCGCAGGGCGTTTTCCCCGTGCCGCATGACGACGATCGCCCCGACGACGTCGCCCCGCCCGTCCAGGTCGGCGACGCCGCGCCGCATCTCCGGGCCCATCGTCACCGAGGCGATATTCCTCACGAGGATCGGGACGCCGGTCTTCTCGTCCACGCCGACGCCGATCTCCTCGATATCCTTCACGGATTTCGCGTAACCCCGCGCCCTGACCATGTACTCGATCCCGGAGATTTCGAGCAGCCGGCCGCCCACGTCGTTGTTGTTGCGGCGGATCGCCTCCACCACCTTCATGAGTGGGATGTTGTAGGCGAGCAGCCTGTTCGGGTCGACGGTGACCTGGTACTGCTTCACGAAACCGCCGATGGGGGCGACCTCCGCCACCCCCGGCACGCCCTGGATCTGGTAGCGCAGATTCCAATCCTGAAAGGAGCGGAGGTCGGCGAGGGAATGCGTCCCCGTTTCATCGACGAGGGCGTATTGAAACACCCAGCCCACGCCGGTGGCGTCCGGGCCCAGCTCGGTGCTGACCCCCCGGGGGAGGCGGGGGGTTATCTTGGATAGGTGCTCGAGCACGCGTGCGCGCGCCCAGTAGATATCCGTGCCGTCCCGGAATATCACGTAGACAAACGAGTAGCCGAAGTCCGAGAATCCGCGGACCGCCTTGACGCCCGGGGCGCCGAGGAGGGCGGTGACGATCGGATAGGTCACCTGGTCCTCGATGATGTCGGGGGAGCGGTCCCAGCGCGAGTAGACGATGACCTGGGTGTCGGAGAGGTCCGGGATAGCGTCGAGGGGGAGATTCCTGAGCGCCGCGATGCCGCCGAGCGCCGCCGCGGCAACCAGGAGAAGGACGATGAATTTGTTTTCGGCGCAGCGGGCTATAACTCTTTCGACTAGCGGTCTCATCTTCCTGCTCGGGCCGCGGGCCGCCCCGGCTGCAAGATGCAAGACGCGCGCCGCCCGGCGGCCGGCCCGGGGCCTACGGCTTGCCGCCGGCTGCCGGGCCGGGGTCGCTCCCGCGGCGCCCGGTCGCTTCCTGCGCGGCCTTCAACCGGCTCTCGGAGTCGACGAGGAAATTGCCGCTGGTCACGACGACGTCCCCTTCGCCCAGGCCGTCCGCGACCTCGTAATACTCCCCGGCGCGCCGCCCGACGCGGATCTCGCGCGATTCCAGGAGGCCGCCCCCCCGCGAGAGGTACACGATCTTCCGTATGCCGGTGTCGATGACCGCCGAGGCGGGCACCGCCGTCTTCTCCCCCAGGTCCACCTCGATCTCCGCGTCCACGTACATCTCGGGCTTGAGTTTCCCGCCGGGGTTTTCGACCTCGACGCGCACCTGGTTGGTGCGCGTCGCCGGATCCAGCACTGGATTTATCGACGCGATCGTTCCATGAAATTTCTCGCCCGGGTACGCGACCGCCGACAATCCCACCGGCGCGCCCGT
>CALLYX010000342.1 GCA_937858775.1 uncultured bacterium
CTCTTTGCCCGCGTCGGCGGCGGCATTTTCACGAAGGCCGCGGACGTGGGTGCGGATCTCGTCGGCAAGATCGAGGCGGGCATTCCCGAGGACGACCCGCGGAACCCGGCGGCGATCGCCGACAACGTGGGGGACAACGTCGGGGACGTGGCGGGGATGGGCGCTGACCTGTACGAGTCGTATTGCGGCTCCATCCTGGCGACGACCGCCATCGGCGTCGCCTCTTTCGCCGCCGAGCCCGGCCTCGTCCTCAGCTCGATCCTCCTGCCGATGATCCTCGCGGGGGTTGGCACGCTCCTCTCCATCGCCGGGATCTTCGTCGTGCGCAGCGGCGAGAAGGCCACCCAGAAGGAGCTCCTGAAGGCGCTCGCCCGCGGCGTCAACCTCAGCACCGCGGGGATCGCCGTCATCTCCTTCTTCCTGGTCTGGGGGCTCCTCGGCCGGGGCCACGCCGGCATCTGGATATCCATCATGGCGGGCCTCTTCGCCGGATGGATCATAGGCAAGGCGACCGAGTATTACACCTCGCAGGATTACAGCCCGACGCAGCATGTCTCGGAACAATCCCTCACCGGCCCCGCAACCGTCATAATCGAGGGGATCTCGGTCGGGATGCTTTCCACGTGGCCTGGGGTGATCACCGTCTGCGCGGCGACCCTCGTCGCCTTCGGCGCCGCAGGCGGCTTCACTTCCCCCGAGATGGGCCTCTACGGCGTCGGGCTGGCCGCGGTGGGGATGCTCTCGACCCTGGGGATCACCCTGGCGACGGACGCCTACGGGCCGATCGCCGACAACGCAGGCGGCATCGCCGAGATGAGCGGCCTCGAGAAGCATGTGCGCGAGCGGACCGACGCCCTCGACTCGCTCGGCAACACGACGGCCGCGACCGGGAAGGGGTACGCCATCGGATCTGCGGCCCTCACCGCCCTCACGCTCCTCGCCGCCTACATCGAGGAGGTGCGCATCGGGCTCATCCGGATAATCGAAAGGAGCGGCGACCGCCTGGTGCGGATAGGCGGGCTCGCCTTCGACAAGGCCGCCATCCAGAAGGCCAACCTCGCCTTCTTCATGGAGAACTACAACATCACCCTGGCGAATCCCAAGGTGCTCGTCGGGCTCTTCGTCGGGAGCATGATGGCGTTCATGTTCTGCGCCCTCTCCATGCAGGCGGTGGGGCGCGCCGCGAGGAAGATGGTGGAAGAGGTGCGGCGCCAGTTCAGGGAGATCGCCGGGATCATGGAGGGCAAGACGGTCCCCGACTACGCCGCCTGCATCGCCATCTCCACGAGGGGGGCGCAGCGCGAGATGATGCTCCCGGCGTTGAGCGCGATCATCATCCCGATCGTGCTCGGCCTCCTTCTCGGCGTCGCCGGGGTCATGGGCTTCCTCGCGGGTGCGACATCGACCGGCTTCGCGCTCGCGATCATGCTCGCGAACTCCGGCGGCGCGTGGGACAACGCCAAGAAGCATATCGAGCAGGGCCACCACGGGGGGAAGGGGTCGGCGGCGCACAAGGCGTCGGTGACGGGCGATACGGTCGGCGACCCGTTCAAGGACACGGCGGGCC
>CALLYX010000343.1 GCA_937858775.1 uncultured bacterium
TTCAGGAGGTAGAAACCGGTCTTGACGACGACCGGGGGCGTCCCGGGGGGGCCGGGGAGCGGGGCGGAGAGCGTCTCCGCCCGCGCCGCCGCTGAGACGGCGGCGAGGACGGCGGCCTGAAATAAGCGCGTGAGGCGGATCATGGCGAGGCCCCCCCGGCGTGCCGGCTTTTCATTATGCCATATTCCCGCGCGGCGCAAGAAGAATACGAGGGCGCGGCCCTTCCGGCGGCCGCGCCGATTCCGGCCCTCCCCCCCCGCATCTTCTTTCCTCCACCGCGGCTGTTTTCCGCCCCCCCCCGTGCTAGAATGGACCCATGTTCCGCTTCAAGGGAGGCCACGCCCCGCCATCGCGCCTCATCCTCTCCCCCCTGGCAGGGGTGAGCGACCTCCCGTTCCGCCTGATCGCCCGCGAGCACGGGTGCGCCCTCGCCTTCGCGGAGATGATCAGCGCCAAGGCCCTCTCCCGCCGCAGCGCCCGCACCGTTGCGATGCTCCGGACGGACCCGGCCGATATCCCCCTCGGCGTACAGCTGCTCGGGTCGGACACGGAGGCCTTGGCGCGCGCGACTGAACTCCTCTGCGAGCGCCGGCCCGCCGTCCTCGATTTCAACGCCGCCTGTCCGGCGCGGAAGGTCGTCCGGCGCGGCGAGGGTGCCGCCCTCCTCAAGGACCCGTCCGCGCTCGTCGCCCTGCTCCGGACCATGGCCGCCCGGTCCACGGTCCCCGTAACGGTGAAGATCCGCTCGGGGTGGGACGCCTCCTCCCCCCCGGCGCGCGAGATCGCACTCCGCGCGCGCGAGGCGGGCGTGCGGGCGGTCTTCATCCACGGCAGGACGATGCGCCAGGGCTACTCGGGGGCGGTGGACTACGGGGCGATCCGCGCCGTCCGGGACGCGCTGGACATCCCGGTCATCGCGAGCGGGGACGCCCTCTCCCCCGCCCTCGTGAAGAAGCTCTTCGACGAGACCGGCTGCCACGGCGTCCTGATCGCCCGGGGGGCGCTCGGAAACCCGTGGATCTTCAGGGCGGCCGAGGAGCTCCTCGCGGGGCGCCCCGCACCGCCCCCCCCATCCCCAGGCGCCGTCGCGGAAGTCATGGCCCGGCACCTCGCCCTCTGTTGCGGGCATTACGGGGAGGCGCTCGGGTCGACGGTGTTCAGGAAGCATTTCGCGTGGTACACGCGCGGCATAACGGGGGCAAAGCCGTTTCGGGAGCGCGCCTTCAGGGCGGGGACGATGGCCGAAATGCTCGACCTGATTGAGGCGCTCGGCGCCGCGCGCGGCGGCGAGGCCCCGCGGCTCCCCCCCTCGCCCTGCACCCCGCGATCCGCGCCTTCAGCGCAGAGTCGTCCCTCTCTTTCCACCCCGTATGGCGGGCTTCAGCCCGCCCGCCGCCCGCGGTAACGCCCGGCAACTCGATCTCTCATTCACCCCCCCCGAGCCTCGCCCTGCACCCCGCGATCCGCGCCTTCAGCGCAGAGTCGTCCCCCTCTTTCTCCCCCGTATGGCGGGCTTCAGCCCGCCCGCCGCCCGCGGTAACGCCCGGCACCGCGCTCTCTCACTGACCACCCCCCAGCCTCGCCCGGTA
>CALLYX010000344.1 GCA_937858775.1 uncultured bacterium
CAGCGGCCCGGCCTCTCAGCCGAGCGTCCTAATGCCTTCAGGAGCCCCCTGTAGATCACGTCCTCGACGAGGGTGCTCTTCCCGGACCCGGAGACCCCCGTCACGCAGACCATCATGGCGAGCGGGATCTCGACGTCGATCCCTTTCAGGTTGTGCTCAACCGCCTTTTCTATGCGCAGGACGCGGCGCGGGTCCACGGGGCGCCGCGCCGGCGGCTGCTCGATCCGCGCCGCCCCCGAGAGGTAGCGGCCCGTGAGGGAGCGTGGGGCGGAGAGGATGCCTTCGACCCCCCCGCGATATACGATCTCCCCGCCGCGCCCGCCCGCGCCCGGCCCCATGTCCATCAGATGGTCCGCGCCGCTCATGATCTCCGGGTCGTGCTCCACGACGACGACGGTGTTTCCGCGACGCGCGAGGCCGCGGAGGATCTCGAGGAGGCGGCGCGAGTCCCTCGGATGGAGCCCGACGGACGGTTCGTCGAGCACGTAGAGGAGATTCATAAGGCGGGAGCCGAGGGCCGCGGTGAGGTTGACGCGCTGCGTCTCGCCCGCGGAAAGGGTGCGGGAGGGCCGGCCGAGGGAAAGATAGTCGAGGCCGACATCGCGCAGATAACGTAGCCGGCCCGCTATCTCGTCCCTGAGGAGTGCCGACGCCTTGTCGCCCGCGGGGGGAACCATCGACTCGAAGAAGTCGCACGCAGCCCCGATGGGGAGGGCCCATATATCCGCGATATTGAGCCCGTTCAGGAGGTAGAGGAGCCCCTCCGGCCTGATGCGTTTCCCGCCGCACTCGGCGCAGATGTCGTAGGAGCGGTAGCGGGAGAGGAGGACGCGCACGTGGACTCGGTATCGCCTGCCCTCGAGCCAGTCGAAGAACCCCCTGATCCCGTAGTAATCCCCCCGGCCGTCGACGATCGACCTGCGCTGCCCCGCAGGGAGATCCTCGAACGGGGCGTCCGCGTCGATTCCGCGCGCGGCGCAGAAGGCGAGGGTGTCGCGCAGGGCCTCGCGGTAGGAGGGGGTGTTGAACGGCTTGATGGCCCCCTCCCTTATGGACTTTCGGGGATCGGGGATCACGGCGTCCATATCCACGCCGATGGTCCGGCCGAAGCCGCGGCACGCGGGGCAGGCGCCGAGCGGGCTGTTGAAGGAGAAGATGTGAGGGGCGGGATCCGCGTAGGCGATGTCGCAGTCGGCGCAGTGGAGGGCCGTGGAGAACCTCCTCGCCTCCCCGCCGGGTCCGAAGACGGTCGCGCGGCCAGCGCCGTGCCGGAACGCCTGCTCGATGGAGCCGACGAGGCGCGGAACGGATCGGGGGGAGAGCGTGAGGCGGTCCGCGACGACATGGAACTCCTCCCCCGGCCCGACCTGCGCCCCTGTCTCGAGGCCCGCGACAGCGCCGTCCGCGTAGCGCCTCGTGAAGCCGATGGCGGC